>JAWOGT010000148.1:0-2548 GCA_046496585.1 Halopseudomonas sp. | reverse complement strand
TGGCTGACGCCAGCGCTTCCTGGGTCATCCACAGCACACCGTAGCGTTCATAGTCCGGCAGCATTCCGCCGGGCGGAATCACGTAGATGAATTCCGCGGATTCGACGATACCCACCAGCGTCAGGGACTGGCGCCGGCTGTTGATAATGGCGGACAAGCGCTCGCCCAGCTGCAGGTCGTGGGCTTCTGCGAAGCTACCGATGACCGCTACCTCGTCGCTGCGCGAGGCATCAGGTAAACGCCCATGGCGCAAGTACAGGCGATTGACGTCCGGTTGGCCGCCGGCGGGCAACGACACCAGACGGGCGGACACCGGATCGCTAAAGCCGCGCACCTCCAGCTTGGCGACGCCCTCCACGCGGCCACTCAGGCCGGTAACGCCGGGTATCTCCGCCAGCCGTTGCAACACCTGCCGTGGCGCTCGGGTCAGCACGACGAAGACGTCGGCAAACTGATGGTCCTGGTAATACTGGTCGCGGGTGGTCACCAGCGAGGCATAGTTCACCAGCGATAACAGGCACACCGCAACGCCACCGGCAATGACCAGGGCGATGGCCAGCATCTGCCCGCGCATTTGCCATAGTTCCCGGCGCAGTTTGGTGTGCAGGGCGCTGCTGCGAAACAGTGGCATGGCCTCACCAGCTCAAGGTGCGCGGGTCTTGCCGCGTCGTATTGTGGTGTTCGCCGCTGATCGCGCCATCGGACAGGGTGATGACCCGGTCGGCCATCTGCGCGATGGAGGCATTATGGGTGATGATCACCGTGGTGGTGCCGGTTTCCCGGTTAGCCTTGTCCAGTGCGGCCAGTACCAGGACGCCGGTAGCGGAGTCCAGTGCCCCGGTGGGTTCGTCGCAGAGCAATACCTGTGGGCGCTTGGCTATCGCCCGTGCGATGGCGACCCGCTGTTGCTCGCCGCCGGAAAGCTGGGCCGGGAAATGATCCATGCGATTGGCCAGCCCGACCAGGTCCAGCGCCGCTTCGGCGCTCATCGGGTCGCGCGCTATTTCGGTGACCGCGATGACGTTCTCGCGTGCCGTCAGGCTCGGGATCAGATTGTAGAACTGAAATACGAAGCCCACGTAATCCCGGCGGTAACGGGTCAGGTCCCGGTCGCTGGCCTGACTCAGGTCGATATCCTGGTATTTCACTTCGCCACTGGTTGGCACGTCCAGTCCGCCAAGGATATTCAGCAAGGTGGATTTTCCGGAGCCGGAGGCACCGAGCATGACCACCAGTTCACCGGCAAACAGGTCCAGGTCCACCCCGCGCAGGGCATGCACCGCCACCTCGCCCTGGTAATAGGTTTTGGTGAGTCCCAGCGTATGGAAGACCGGCCTGTTTGGCGTTAACGGCACTGATTATGACCTCCGGCGCGCACCTCGCGCTCGCGTCTGCCCAGCTCTGCCAGACGGTGTTGGTGAGTGGTGATGATCGCCTTTGGCTTTCTAGGAGTTAGAATAGCTCATGCTGTTCGGCTGCGGAGGGCGTATGTACAAACTGTGTTTCTATGTACCGGAGTCGCATCTGGAGGCGGTGAAGCAGGCGATTTTCGCGACCGGGGCAGGCTGTATCGGGGACTATGACCAGTGCTGCTGGCAAATCAAGGGCCAGGGCCAGTTCCGACCCTTGGCCGGCAGTCAGCCGTTTATCGGTGGCCTGGGTGTGCTTGAGACGGTCGATGAGTATCGCGTGGAAATGGTCTGTGCTGACGAGCGGATCAGCGCCGCGGTGGCGGCGCTGCGGGGTACGCATCCGTATGAGGAGCCGGCGTTTGATTGCTGGTTGCTGGCCGATTTTTAAACGACTGATGCGCTGCTAGCGCCCAGCAGCACAAACAGCCCGTTGACGCTGGTCAAGGGCGGATCTCGACCAGCGTACCATCGGGCACCAGCTCCCACAGGGTGCGCATATCGGTATTGCTTAGCGCAACGCAGCCGTCGGTCCAGTCCAGGCCTTTGAAAAACCACTCGGGGTACGGCGCATTCGTCGGGGTACCGTGGATCATGATCATGCTGCCGGGGTCAACGCTGCGTTTATAGGCCGCGGCACGGTCCTTGAGATTGGGGTAGTCCAGGTGCAGGCTGAGGTTGAATTGCGGGCTCTCGTGGCGCCAGTCAATGCGGTAGATGCCCTCGGGTGTGCGCTGATCGCCTTGCTGCTGTTTGTGTCCGAGCGGTTGGCGGCCCAGGGAGATCCGGTACTCTTTGATCACCTGGCCGTCACTGATGACCTCCAGCCGCCGCTCTGCCTTGTGGATCAGCAACTGGTCGACGAGTGGCTCGGCCTGGCTGGGAAAGACTGTCAATACTAAAGCCAGCCAGAGCAGCTGCCGCAACAGGCAGCGCATTAGCGAAGCTGGCGAGCCAGCGCCGGGTTGTAGCGGATGTCGCGCACATGGATGGGGAAGTGTTGTTCCTGACGGTCACTGAAATACTGCTTGAGTGTCGTGCCGACGGTGGGGAAGGCCAGCTGATCCCAGGGGATTTCGGCTTCGCTGAACAGCCGTACCTCAAGGCTTTCTTCGCCGACGCCATAGCTCTGGTCGACC
>JAWOGT010000106.1:0-4807 GCA_046496585.1 Halopseudomonas sp. | reverse complement strand
CGGCGCTGGATGTGGTGCGTATTGTTGACTCACTGGATGCGCCAGCCGCGGGCGAGGACTTTACCAAGCGGGCACGGGCGATTGCCGATCAGCGGACCAATACCGTCATCCTGCGCGGTGATTCATCCAACCGCAGTTCGCTTCGCGACATTATCCAGCAACTGGACCGGCCTGCCGAAGGGGGGGCGACGCAGGTTCACTACCTGCGCTATGCCAATGCCGCGGATGTGGCTGAAGTGCTGCGGGGTATCGCTGAAGGCCGTAATGTCGAGGAAAGCATGACTCAGAGCCCGGACGGTAGCAGTATGTCCAGCGCTAGCCTGGGTGGTAGCCAGTCCGCGGTGCGGATTCAGGCGCATGAAAGTACCAATTCCGTGGTGATTTTCGGTCCGGCCGAGCTGTCCCGCGACATGGCGTCGATCATTGGCCAGCTGGATATCCGCCGCGCCCAGGTGCTGGTCGAGGCGGTGATTGCCGAAGTGTCCTACGACCGGGCCAAGGAGCTGGGTGTGCAATGGGGCATAGGTAGTGAAAGTGGGGTAGGCATTGTCAACTTCAACCGCGGGGGCAACGGGATCGTCGGCACGGCGGCAGCCGCCAGTGCCTTTCTGGATGGCAGCGTCACCACGCCGCCGTCGTTGAGTGACGGCATCACGCTGGGTGGCTTGGGTCGGATCGGCAGTACCCAGATTGCTTTGCTGATCAATGCGCTGCAGGGCGACAGCTCAAGCAACATTCTGTCTACGCCGAGCCTGATGACCCTGGATAACGAGGAAGCGGAAATCGTCGTCGGTCAGAATGTGCCCTTTATTGTCGGCCGCTCGGTTGAAGCGTCCGGACAGGCGTTTGATACCATTCAGCGCGAAGACGTGGGTATCAAACTGAAGATCAAGCCGCAGATCAACGAAGGCAATGCGGTGCGCCTGGAAATTGAGCAGGAGGTCTCGCAGATCGCCCAAAGCGTCACCGGGGCGGCTGACTTGATTACCAACACGCGCACGTTGAAGACCCATGTGATGGTCGATGATAATGACTTGATCGTGCTGGGCGGCCTGATCGACGATCAACTGGTCGAGACCCGTGACAAGGTGCCGGGTCTCGGCGATATACCAGGGTTGGGGCGGCTGTTTCGCTACGACACCGCGCGTATGGAAAAACGTAATCTGATGGTGTTCCTGCGCCCGGTGATTGTGCGCGATGCCGCCGTGTCCCAGGACTTGAGCCACTCCAAATACACGTATATACGTGACCAGCAGGTCCGTGAGCAGAACCGCAAGGGCGGTCTGTTGCCGCCGGACAGTCGTCCGGTGCTGCCTGACTGGAATTATCTGCTGAGCCTGCCGCCACCCTTTGAAAACGCTTATCGTGGCGGCGTACCGGCAAAAACCAGCATTCCACCGCCACCGCAGGCAGCGCAATAAGGGGGCAGGGCATGAGCGATAGCGAGATAGGAGGGTTGATTCCCGATCCGGGCCCGCAGGCGGAGACCGGTTATCGCTTCGCACGGCGCTTCGGCGTGGTGCCGGGCCTGCTGCATGATGGTCATCTGGACGTCTATGTGCGGGCCGATTGCGATCCCCAGGCGCTGCTGGAACTGCGCCGCCGCGCCGGCTACCCGCTCAAGCCCCAGGTACTGGATGACGACGCCTTCGCGGCGCGCTTGCGTGATCGCTATGAACGCTCGGCCAATGATGCCATGCAGTTTGTTGAGGGCCTGAGTGAAGATGCCGATCTGATGTCGGTGGCGCAGTCGCTGTCCGAGCCCGAAGACCTGCTCGAATCCCAGGACGAAGCGCCGATCATTCGTCTGATCAACGCCTTGTTGTCAGAGGCGGTCAAGGAAAATGCCTCGGATATTCACATCGAACCCTTTGAGAATCGCCTGTCGATTCGCCTGCGGGTCGATGGTGTATTACGCGAAATTCTTGAGCCGCCGCGCGCGCTCGCGCCGGTGATAGTGTCGCGGATCAAGGTCATGGCGAAACTGGATATCGCCGAAAAGCGCCTGCCCCAGGATGGCCGTATTGGCTTGAAACTGGTCGGTCGTGCGGTGGATGTGCGGGTCTCCACCTTGCCCTCCGGGCACGGGGAGCGGGTGGTATTGCGCCTGCTCGACAAGCAGGCCGGACGCCTCGAGTTGCGGCAGCTGGGCATGGGCAAGGATCACTACGAAGCCATGGAGCGGGTGATCGCCCGGCCGCACGGCATCGTGCTGGTCACCGGGCCTACCGGCTCGGGGAAAACCACCACACTGTATTCGGCACTGATGCAGCTCAATGACCGCAGCCGCAACATTCTGACCGTGGAAGACCCGATCGAATATTACCTGGACGGCATCGGCCAGACGCAGATCAACACCAAGGTCGACATGACCTTTGCGCGTGGCCTGCGGGCGATTCTGCGCCAGGATCCGGATGTGGTGATGGTCGGTGAGATTCGCGATGTGGAGACGGTGCAGATTGCCATCCAGGCCAGTCTGACTGGCCACCTGGTGTTTTCCACTCTGCATACCAATACCGCTGTCGGGGCGATCACGCGTTTGCGCGACATGGGCATCGAACCTTTCCTGTTGTCTTCCACACTGAACGGGGTGTTGGCCCAGCGCCTGGTACGCACCTTGTGCCCTGCGTGCCGCAAAGCGCACCCAGCGTCGACCAGCGAATGCCGGTTGATGGGGATCGCCGAGGACCAGCCGCCGACGCTTTACAGCGCAGTCGGTTGCGCGGAATGTAATAACAACGGTTATAAAGGCCGCACCGGTATCTATGAACTGATCGAGGTGGATGACACCTTGCGCGGCTTGATCCACGACGGCGCCAGCGAACAGGCCATGATCCGTCATGCGCGACTGGCGCAGACCGGCATACGCCACGACGGACTGCGTCGGGTGCTGGCCGGGCAGACCACCCTGGAAGAAGTGCTGCGCGTCACCCGGGAGGACTGAGCATGCCCGCCTACGAATACGTCGCGCTGGATAGCAACGGCCGCACCCGCAAGGGCGTGGAGGAGGGCGACTCCTCCCGTCAGGTGCGCAGCCGGCTGCGTGACAAGGGGCTGATGCCGATGTCGGTCAGCCAGGTCGCCGAAGGCCAGTCGGTTATGCGCATGCCGGTGCTGCAGCAACGCATCAAGCCGCTGGAGTTGGCCTTGGCCACCCGGCAGATGGCCACGCTGGCGCGCGCCGGTATGCCGATAGAAGAAGTGCTGGGCACCGTCGCCCGGCAAAGCGAGACGCAGAAGGTCAAATCGACCCTGTCGGCTGTGCGCACCCGGGTGATGGAGGGTTTGCCGCTGGCGCATGCCTTGGGCGAATTCCCCTCGGTGTTTCCGGCGATCTATCGCACCACGCTGGCGGCGGGCGAACAGGCGGGTCGGCTGGACCTGGTGCTGGAGCGGTTGGCGGATAACGTCGAAGCACAAAATGCCATGCGGCAAAAAATCCAGCTGGCGATGTTCTATCCGGCGATTCTCACCGTGATTGCCCTGCTGGTGACCGTGGCCTTGCTGACTTACGTGGTGCCCGAGGTGGTGCAGGTGTTTGCCGGCATGAATCAGCAACTGCCCTGGTTGACCCGCGCACTGATTGCTACCAGCGAGGCCCTGCGGACCTGGGGGCTGCTGATGCTCGCAGTCTTGATTGGCGGCGTTTTTACCTTCAAGCAGATGCTGAAAAAGCCCGGATTTCGCTATCGCTGGGATGCCTGGCTGTTGCGTGTGCCCTTGCTCGGGCGCTTGATACGAGGGCTGAATACCGCGCGCTTTGCGCGTACTCTGAATATTCTCGCCAGCAGCGGCGTGCCGCTGCTGGAGGCGCTGAATATGAGCGCCAGCGTGATGAGCAACGTGCCGATGCGTGATGCGGTCACCGATGCGGCTAAACGGGTACGTGAAGGTTCGGGGGTGGGACATGCGCTGGAGCGCAGCGGCTTTTTTCCGCCGATGACCTTGAGCCTGATCAAAAGCGGCGAGAGCAGCGGTACGCTCGATCAGATGCTTGAACGGGCGGCGGAAACCCAGGAGCGGGAGCTGGAGGCGCGCATCGCGATCGTGATGGGCGTATTCGAACCGCTACTGATACTGGCAATGGGCGGCGTGGTATTGATTATCGTACTGGCCATCCTGCTGCCGATTTTTGAACTCAATCAACTGGTTAACTGATCATGCTGAATACAAGACAGTCCGGCAGACAACGCGGTTTTACCCTGATCGAAGTCATGGTGGTGGTGGTGATTCTCGGCATCCTGGCTGCTGTTGTGGTGCCCCGGGTGATGGATCGCCCGGATCAGGCGCGGACCACCAAGGCGCAGAGCGACATCCGCGCGCTGGAAAGCGCGCTGAATCTGTACCGCCTGGATAACTTCAATTATCCGACGACCGAGCAGGGCTTGTTCGCGCTGGTGGCTATTCCTACCAGTGGTGATGTGCCGCGCAATTACCGCAGCGGCGGCTATATCGATCGTCTGCAGAAGGATCCCTGGGGTAACGAGTACCAGTACCTGCGCCCCGGTCGCGATGGCCGCGAGTATGACCTGTACAGCCTGGGCGCCGATGGGCGGCCAGGCGGTGAAGGTGCCAATGCCGATATCGGCAACTGGAACATGGACCAGAACGAGAACCGTTAAGCATGCGCCGGCTGCCTGCCAGATTGCGACCCTTGTCATCAGGCTTCACGCTGATGGAGCTGTTGGTCGTGCTTGTATTGGTCGGCATCGTCGCCAGTCTGGCGACGCTGTCGATCGGCGATGGTGCCGAACGGCAGCTGCGTACCGAGACGCAGCGCCTGGTCGGGGTATTGCGGCTGGCGCGC
>JAWOGT010000038.1:0-18357 GCA_046496585.1 Halopseudomonas sp. | reverse complement strand
CCCATGCTCTGGCTTAATCCCGGCAACCGCACGGGGGACGATCCGTTCTGCGCCGAATGGATTGACATGGCCGAGCGGCGGGTGCTGCGTGCCGGGCCACTGCTGGCGCAAGTGTTGCCCGAACTGGCCGGCAGCGATGGTCTGATTGAATCACCCCTGATGGAGGTGAAGGCCCTGCGTGATGCGCTGGGCGGGCAGTCGCGCTGGCTGCTGAAGGCGGACAACAGGCTGCCTGTGGCCGGCTCGGTCAAGGCACGAGGCGGCTTTCATGAGGTGTTGGAGTATGCAGAAAAGCTCGCCCTCAGCCACGGCTGGGATGGCGAGGATTTTGCCGAGCTGGCTGAGCCATGCTGGCGCGAGTGCTTTGCTGGTTACCAACTGGTGGTCGGCAGTACCGGTAACCTGGGTATCAGTATCGGGCTGCTGTCACGTGCGCTGGGGTTTCGGGCACAAGTGCATATGTCCGATGAGGCCAAGCACTGGAAGAAACACCTGCTGCGTGAGCAGGGCGTGTGTGTCATTGAACACGCCGGCGACTACGCCATAGCCGTTGCAGCCGGGCGGGCGATCGCTGCAGCTGACCCGCAGGCGCACTTTGTCGATGATGAACGCTCCCTGTCTTTATTTTCCGGCTATGCCGTGGCTGCTCGACGCCTTGCTGCTCAGTTGGCAGAGCAGGGTATCGCCGTGAGCGCGAGCCATCCGCTGCTGGTCTATCTGCCCTGCGGGGTCGGCGGCGCACCCGGTGGCATTACCTACGGGCTCAAGCAGCTGTTCGGCGACCATGTGCATTGCTTTTTCGCCGAGCCGGTTGAATCGCCCAGCGTACTGGTGCAGCTGGCGTCGGGATGGCTTGATCCGCTGTCAGTCCAGGCTGTCGGGCTTAGCAACCGCACGCTGGCTGACGGTTTGGCCGTGGGCCAGGCCTCCCTGCTCGCCGCGGCCTGCATGCAGGATCGGCTGGCCGGGGTGTTCACGGTTGCCGATGCATCGCTGCGCTATTACCTTGAACTGGCGTGGGAAAAGCTCGGCGAGCGGGTCGAACCGTCTGCGGCCGCCGCGTTTGCCGGGCCGGGCTGGATTGGTGGCTCGCAGGCAGGCGCCCAGTGGTGTGCTCGGTATCAGGTTGACCCGTCCAGAGCCACGCACGTTCTCTGGTGCACCGGGGGCGGCCTGGTGCCCGATGCCGAGTTTCAACAGTGGTTGAGCTAATAGCGCGGCTCAGGGCCGCATTGAATGGCCGAGCATGCTGATGGTGTAGCTGATCAGCGCGTCGGCATCCGGTAAGTCGATGGCTGTTTGGTCTGGTTGGCGCGCTTCCATGATCACGCCATGCAAGGCCCCACGCAGGAAATAGGCGGTTTTCACCGGGTCAGCGACGCGCTCGGCGCTCAGGCTGCCATCGGCCACGCCCTGTACCAGCACCTCGACCATCAATTGCATTACCTGGTTACCGCAGTACTGCAGTGCCTGGCTTTGTTCGTCTTCATCGAGCAAATGGACAAAGGTACCGGACTGGGTCAGGACATCAAAATAATCCGGTTCCTCCTGGCTGAACGCGTAGTAAGCGCGCCCCAGCGCCGCGACCTTGTGGATCCCCACACCGTCGGCTTGGCTTGCCGCAACGAAACGCTGACGCAGTGATTCCACCGAGCGCAACAGGATGCCGCGCATGATGGCGGTCTTGTCCTTGAAGTACACATAAAGCAGCGCGCGGCTGAGTTGCGCGGTGCGGGCAATTTCGTCCATCGAGCATTTGTCGAAGCCCTTGCTGAAGAAGGCCTGCTCGGCGGCGTCGAGAATGCTGTCCCGACGTTCCTGCTTTTCCTGCTCACGACGCTGATCAAGACTCATGGGTTCTGTTTCCAATGCGGTTCGGTGCCGGTCTGGGCCACTTCACAGCGGCGACAAATAATGTCTTTTACTAGCCTGTTGACAAAGTGTCAATTAATGACACTATGTAAAGAAGCTGATTTTCCCGTAGACCCATTCTCGGAGCAGGTCATGTCAACGGCAACAGTTCATGGTCATTATCTCACCCTCGCTATGGCTTTTTCCGTCCTGCTGTTGGCTGGCTGCGGCGCAAGCAGCGCCGAGGGCGTCGCAAGCGATCAAGCCTCTGCAGTGCCTGTGCGTGCGGCGGAAGTCGCCGCCAGCGCGCCGGCAGAGCCACTGCGCTTCGCTGGCTCGGTGCGCGCCAGGGATCGCGCCAGCCTGACCTTTCAGGTGGGCGGCGTATTGCGCAGCAGGCAGGTGCAGCTAGGCCAGCAGGTGCAGGCGGGCGAGGTGCTGGCTGCGCTTTACAACCCAGAGCTGCTGCCGGCGCGCGATGCGGCGCGGGCGCGGCTGAGTGAATTGCAGGCCCAGGCGCAGCAGGCGCGCCGCGAGCAGCAACGCGGTGAGCAGCTGTTTCAGCGCGGGGTGCTGTCGGCTCAGGAGCTGGAACAGCAGAGTGCCCGTTTGGCGGCCTTGAACGCCAGTGTCGGCAGTGCCCGGGCGGCGCTGCAGCAAAGCGAACAATTGAGTGCGGAAAGCCAGCTACGGGCGCCTTTCAGTGGCCGGGTCGACGCCTTGCTGGTCGAACCTGGGGAATATGTCGCGCCCGGTCAAGCGGTTATGCGTCTGGCTTCAGCGCAGGGACTGGAGGTCGAGGTTCGGGTGCCTGCCCATCTGCTGGGCGATCTGGCCGTTGGCCAGGCGCTGCCGGTGTGGTCCAGCCTGACTGATCCGCAGGCGCAGGGCCGGCAGGCCGTCGGCCGGTTGCTGGAACTGGGTCAGGGTGCCTCGCAGGCGGGGGTGCTGTATCCGCTGGTGATCAGCCTGGAGCCGGCTGACTTTCGTTCCGGCGATGCGGTGGAGGTAGGGATTGCACGCAATATGGGCGATGCGTTGCGTGTGCCGCTGTCGGCCGTCATGCGTTCAGCCGACGGTCTGGCGGTGTTTCGAGTGACCGAGCAGGGCACCGTGCAACGCGTTGCGGTCATGGTGAGTGACGTGCAGGGCGAGCAGGCGATTCTCGGCGACAGTCCGTTAAAACCGGGTGATCAGGTGGTCTACGCCGGGCTGACGCGCCTGGCCGACGGCGATGCCGTGGAGCTGCTGCGATGAAGGTGCTTGGGCTGAATGTGCAAGGACTGCTACGCCCACGTCTGATCGGTCTGGTAGTGGTCATGCTTTGCCTGCTCGGCATCGCCGCCTACCTGACCATGGCCCGCCAGGAAGATCCGAGCTTTCCGTACCGCGCCGGGCTGGTCACGGTCATCTACCCGGGCGCCACGGCTGAAGCGGTAGAGCGACTGGTGCTCGAGCCTTTGTCCGATGAACTGTCCCAGGTCGAAGAGCTGGAATACTTCACCGCCACTGCCCGCACCGGCGTGGTATTGATCAATCTGAGTCTCGACGATGCCATCTATGCCACCGATTCCGCCTGGGATCGTGTGCGCCAGGCGCTGGCCCGGGCTGAGCTGGAGTTTCCGGACGGCGTCGCGCAGATCTCGCTGGATGATCGCCTGATCGATATTCCGGCGGTGGTGCTGGCCGTGCGCGGTGACGCGTCGCTGGTGCAGTTGGGGCTCGAGGCGGAGCGTCTCAAGCGCGCGCTGGCAGACCTTCCGGGGTTGTCGCGTATCGAGCTGGAGGGCAAGGCCGACGAGCAGGTGACCATTGCCCTGCGTGATGCGCAAATGAGCCGGTTGGGGATATCGCCGGCCTATCTGGCGGGCATTCTGGCCCAGCGCAATCAGGTGATTCCGGGAGGTTTTATCGTCTCGGGTGACCAGCGCATGGGCCTGTTGCCGAACAGCGAGTTCGTCAGCATCGATGCCCTGCGTGCGACCCAGATCCCCCTGCCTGAAGGCGGCGAGATACCCTTGGAAGCGCTTGCCGAGATCTGGCGTGGCCCTCTGGAGCCGGCCCAGCCAAAAGCCTGGTTCGACGGTGAGCAGGCGGTCATCGTCAGTCTCACTGCGGTGCGCGGTCAGCTCGATGCAATCCGCTTTGGCGAGCAGGTCCGTGAGCGCCTGGCGCTGCTGCGTGCCGATTTCGCACCGCTGCAGATAGACGAAATGTTTTTCCAGCCGGACCAGGTCAAGGAGCGGCTGGACGGTCTGGAATGGAGCCTGCTCGGCAGCGTGTTGATTATCGTCTTGGTGGTGTTTGCCGGGATGGGCTGGCGCATGGGTATTCTGGTGGCGGTCATGCTGCCGTTGGTCGCGCTGATCAGCCTGGGTATATACGATCTGGGTGGCGGCATACTGCATCAGATCGCGGTGATCGGCCTGGTCATTTCGCTGGGTATCCTGATTGATAACGCGATTGTCATGGTCGAAAACGTGCAGGATCGGCTCAATCGGGGTGAGTCCCGAGCCGAGGCGGTACGCCAGGCGATCGGTGAGTTGGCCGGGCCATTGGGCGCCTCGACGGCCACTACCCTGGCGGCCTTTACGCCATTGCTGCTGGCCAAGGGCGGTACGGCGGATTTTACCCGGGGTATCCCGGTCATGATCATGCTGACGCTGACGGTCAGCTATCTGCTGGCGATTGGCGTGGCCCCCTTGTTGGCCGGTCGCTTTCTCAAGCCCACAGTGAGCCGCTCCAGCCGGGTGATGGAAAACATCGGCAACGGCCTGGCCAGGCTCAGTAGTGGCTCGCCGGTCTGGATGATTGTGCTGGGCGCCGTGATGGTGTGCATCAGTTTGGCGTTGCTGCCGCAGGTGAAATTGCAGTTTTTCCCCAATGCCGATCGACCGCTGGTGGTGGTGGAGCTGTATATGCCCGAAGGCACCGACCAGCAGCGTACCGAAGAAGTGGCCGCCGAACTCGAAAGCCGCATCCGCCAGCGCCCGCAAGTCTTGCAGGTGCACCGCTTCGCCGGCTCTGCCGGCCCGAGCTTCTATTACAACCTGCTGCGCGCACCCCAGGCGCCGAACCGCGCGCGTATTGTCATTCATACCGAGGACCTGGCCGCGACCAGTGGCCTCATTCACTGGGTACGCGAGCATGTTGCCAGCAGCATGCCTGAACTGGACGTGGTGGCCAGTACCTTGGGCCAGGGCCCGCCGCGGGCGGCTCCGGTGGAGGTGCGGCTGTACCACCCTAATGACAATCTGCGCATCGCTGCGGCCGAGCAGGTATTTGCGCTACTCAAGGCCAGCCAGGGCGCGGTGGACGTGCGCCACGACATTGACCTGGGGGTGCCGGTACTGCGGGTTGATGTCGACGATGCGCTGGCCGCACGGCATGGCCTGACCCGCGCCGAGGTGGCCCAGGCGTTGAATACCCGCAGCCTGGGCCTGACCGTGGAGCAGTACCGCCAGGAACGCGACCCGTTGCCACTGGTGCTGCGCTCGCCGGAGGGCACGCGGCAATCGCTGGAGCGCTTGATGTCAGCCAGCGTGTTCAATGACGACGGCGAGGCGATCCCGCTGACCGCCCTGGCGCGGATTGCGCCGGGCTGGCAGCCAGCGGCTATTCGCCAACGCAACGGGGTGCGGGTGTATAGCGTGACGGCGGGCCTGGAGGAGGGCTACAGTTTTAGCCAGGTCCTTGATCAGTTGAACCGTGGCCTGGCCGAAACGCCGCTGCCGGCTGGTGTACGCCTGGAGCTGGGTGGCGATAGCGAGGGCTCCGGCGATGCCAATAGCGCGATTTTCACCACGGCGCCGGTGGGCATCTTGCTGCTGCTGTTCTTCCTGCTGCTGCAGTTCAACTCCTTTCGCCGGGTGGGCATCATTCTGCTCACCGTGCCATTGGCCAGTGTCGGCGTGTTTCCGGGTCTGGTGCTATCCGGTTCGCCGTTCGGCTTCCAGTCGGTGCTGGGGATCATTGCGCTGGTCGGCATCGTGGTGAATAACGCTATCGTGCTGCTCGACCTGGTGGATCAGCGGCTTGCCGCAGGTGCTGAGATCAAGGCCGCGGTAGCCGAAGCCGTGGCGCGGCGCACGCGCCCGATCCTGTTGACGACGGCCACCACCATTGCCGGCCTTCTGCCGCTGGCGTTCTCGGCGTCAACCCTCTGGCCACCGATGGCCTGGGCGATCATCTCCGGGTTGCTGGCCTCTACGGTGCTGACCCTGCTGGTGATTCCGGCGGTTTGCCGGCTGGCGCTAAAGACCCCCGCGCCACCCAGGCCGGTTAGCGCTGACGCTGCGCAAATGCCGGAAGGTCAATAGCTATAGAGCCGCGCCAAGAAGATAAAGAAAAGGCCGCTAACTGCTTGACTGGCTTCGCAGACTGGTTACAATGCGCGCCTGTTCAGACGGACTGCTGCGACCCGATTGGTGCTCTTGCCAACCAGGTCATACCCTCCGCTGTACCGATGCGCAGCGGTAGTTCAGTTGGTTAGAATACCGGCCTGTCACGCCGGGGGTCGCGGGTTCGAGTCCCGTCCGCTGCGCCATATTGGAAAAGCCCTGAGTAGTCATACTCGGGGCTTTTTTTCGTCTGCCGGTTAGCCCTTCAGCCCAGGTAGGCATCCGCGGGTACGCAGGGGTAAACTTGTCTTATGTTTCCCCGCGCGAGTGATGCTGTGCACAGGCCCCAACTTCTTCAGCTCATGGCCCTGGTCTTCCTGTTTGGCTGGCGGCAGGTGCCCGAGCCCTACCTGGGATGGTTACTGCTGCCGGTCTGGGCAGTGGCCGCTTGCCTGATTTTTGCCTCGAGCATCGAGGTGGCCCGCTTGCGCCGCGGCGCCTGGCTCAATCAGTACCTGCTGGCCGGGTCGCCATGGCATGCGCGGCTGCGCGGCGGTTGGTTGATGACCAGCTGGCATCTGTTGCTCTCGGCATTACTGGCGCTGTTTATGCTGGTCAAACTGCTGTGGCTGAGTCCGTGGTTATGGCTGCTGCTGCTGGTGGGGGTGCCGCTGATCGGGTGGCTGGACGCCCGCATCCACTCCCGTCTGCAAAGCCATGTAAAGCCGCCGCTACTCAGCGCCTTGAGCCGCCGCCTGTTGGTGCCGCTGGGTGCGGCTCTGCTGCTGATCGGTTATCTGGTGGTATCGCTTATGCTGTCACAGCCCAATATGCAGGGTATGAGCTGGACGGGCGCGCTAGGCATGCATATGCAGGCAAGTCACAGTAGCCTGCCGCTGTTGGCGGTCAGTGAAAGAGGCTATCAGTTACTTGAGCTGAGCGTGCAATGGGCCATGCAGAATACCCTGGGTGATATCGATAGCAGCGGCATCCTGGGTCTGCTGGCCTGGAGCTTGTTACTGGTCAGTGGTAGCGCCTTTATCTGGGCCTGGATGCGCCTGCTGACCGGCATTGCCGCGCTCAGCGGGAAAGCTGATAGCGCCGCGGCTGCGGCTTTGGCTGCACCAGCCATCCAGATGCACGGCACCGCCACACGGGAGCACAAGTGAAAATCAACCTTGCACGCCCTGGGTACAAGCTGCTGGCCATGCTGCTGCTGGTGGCGCTGCTGTTCGCCGGCCTGACCGCCGGCGTGCGCTTGCTGCAGGAGCGCGCGGCTGACAACCAACTGTTCGCGGTGCTGGTCAACGACCAGCAACTGGTTCTCGATGGCGCCACCCTGACCCGGTTCAACGCCGATCTGGCGCGGCTTAGCGCCCAGCAAAGAGGCCAGGCGGATGTGACTATCCAGCAATGGCTGGACCGCTGGCTGGATGACAGCTTTGCGCTGGCGCATCAGGCGCTGCCGGCGTATCTGGACTGGTATTACTCGATGCCAGGATCCTACAGCCGGCTGTATCATGCCTTGAGTGGTGATCTGGATGGACACCTGGAGCGGCGCCTGGGCAGCCATTTACTGCAGCAGTCGGGGTTGCAAGCCAGGCTGGCGACGCTGGAGTCCGAACTCAATAGCGAATTGACCCGGGTGCTGGGGGAGCAGGCCGGCGTGGTGCGCCAACAGTTGCTGGGGATCTATGCGCAGCAACAGCGCGCGACGTCGGTTGACCAACCGGCGATTGACTTCAGCCTGAATGTCGATGCTGCGCTGGAGCGCGGCTTCAGCCCCTCTGCTACTGACCAGCAACGCTGGCAGATCAGTTCCCAGGCTTCCATGCTGGCGGGTACCGGGACCTTTGTGCTGCTGGCGCGGCGCGCGCTGGTGCCACGGCTGATGGCGTTGTCGTCGGTGCAGGGTGCCCGGCGCCTGTTGGCCGGCTTTGCCGTGCGGCTGGCACCGCGCATGGCGCTGGCGATTAGCGCTGGCGGCAGTGTTGCCGCGGTCACCGCGCCCAGCGGTCCCGGGGCGCTGGTCGCCGGTGGGGTGGCTTTTGTCACGGCTGCAGGCACCATTGTGGTGACTGATTTTGCCTTGCTGAAAGCCGAAGAGCTGTTGCTGCGCGATGAGCAGCAGCAACAGCTCGGCGATGAGTTGCTGGCCAGTCAGATAGCGCTGCGAGAACAGCTGCGGGTGCAATTGGCGGAGGCGGGGAGCGTCTCACAGGCGTTCATCAAGCACAGTCTGGGGCGCGGTTATGATCAATCCGGTGTGCAAGGGCGCTTTCATATTCTCGGGCGTCGGACAGCGGAGGATGCGCAAAGCCGCTGACGGACTACTGCCATAGTCTCTTCTGCGGTGCTGCTATTGTTCAGGCTATTGTTCAGACTATTGTTCGGGCATGAATATTGCCTGTCTACCTGGAGACGTTAACCGCTCATTCAGCGTTGTTCAGGAGAATAGTGATGGCGAGTGCCTTGGACTTTATGCTCGCCGCCCGGCGCAGCGAGATGCAGGGGTTGCGCAGCCTGGAGTTGACCTGTGAGCTGGTTGGCTGCATCGGCCGGCTGATCCATGCGCTGCAACGCGAGCGCGGTTTCTCCAATATCTATCTGGGCAGCCAGGAGCAGCGCTACCGTGCGGGCCTGGACGAATTGACCGCCGACAGCCAGGGCATGCAGCAGCGGGTGGACGATTGTTTTGCGCGCATCGACCTGAACTCCAGCTGTGGCGCAGACAAGGCGCGGCTGTTTAACCGTATCGCTTATGTGCTGCATTACGTCGACAGCCTTGCCGAGCTGCGCCGGCAGATTCGCGCGCAGCAGATCCTGCCGATGGACGCCACGCGTGCGTTCAGCCGTCCGATCAGCGGGCTGCTGAATGTGGTATTCGAGGCAGCGGATACCGCCGTCGACCCGCAGATCACCCGGCAGCTGGTAGCGCTATTCAACTTTATGCAGGGCAAGGAATTGGCCGGGCAGGAGCGCGCGGCGGGGGTTGCCGGCTTTACCCTGGGTTACTTCGACGCCGCAGCGCAGGCGCAGCTGAGCTTTCTCGAGGATGCGCAGCAGCGCTGTTTCGAGATTTTCCATGACTATGCACCATCGGGCCTGCGCCAGTTATGGGCCAGGCTGTGCGCGGATCAGTCGGTTATCGAATTGGGCAAGCTCAGACAGATTGCCTTGCGCTCGGCGCAACAGGCGCCGATCACCGCTGCCTTGGCGGACATCTGGTTTGAGCTGGCCAGCCGGCGCATGGATGTGATGAAGCACATCGAAGATCAGATGACTGAGCACCTGCACGGCCAGTGCCGGCGCAAGATCATTCAGGCCCAGGCGGACCTGGATAATCATCGGGCGCTGCTCAAGCGCCTGGCCCGTCTTGACGATGATGCGGGCCTGCCAGCAAGCCGGGTGTTCAACCTGCCGGCGAGCGACCTGGAAATACCTGCAGTGGATGCGTTGAGCGGGCAGTTGAACCGCTCGATGATGGACGTGCTGTACACCCAGAACCAGCGTTTGCAAGCGCTGGGCGTCGAGCTGGAGGAAGCCCGGCGCGCGCTGAACGAGCGCAAACTGATTGACCGCGCCAAGGGTCTGCTGATGAAGCAGCACGGGCTCAGCGAGGACGCGGCCTATCATATGCTGCAAAACGCGGCGATGCAGCGCAGCCAGCGCCTTGCCGAGGTGGCGCAGCAGTTGCTCAAGCAGGCCGGGCTGCTGCAGGGTCAGGCGAAGGTCTGATGGTCTGTCAGCAACGTCGCCGTGGTTAAACGCACCCGCTCGGCGCATCTGCTCAGCGGCTCGCCCTGTTACTGTGCGAGCCGCTGGCTACTTCCAGCGGCTAACCGGCCCTTGCGTCGCCCTCATAACCCGAAGTGGTTGTTTTTCCTGTAATCCAACATTCTGGCACGCATTCTGCTTTGTACTGGTAGGCCTGCGTTATCGATGGGCCTCTACATATGACTATGGGCAACGGCGTCCACCCGCGTTTCGAGCAAGCTATCGAAATCGGCGTGGTCGCCGTTTTTTTTGTGCTTTTTTCGGGGATGTGAACAATGGATAACAACAGCAGCAGAGACGCCAAAGACGCTCCGAGCATGATCAAGCGTCGGGATTTTCTCAAGTATTCCATAGCGGCTGTCAGCGGTGCGGCGCTGTTCAGTTCCCTGCCGCCGGGCCTGCGCACTGCGGCCTGGGCGGCTGGCCGTGATGGGTTGGAAACCACCAAGGCCAAACTCGGCTTTATCGCCTTGACCGATGCCGCGCCGCTGTTTATTGCCGACGAGAAGGGCTTCTTTGCCAAGCACGGGATGACCGATGTCGAGGTGCTCAAACAGTCGTCCTGGGGCACCACGCGGGACAATCTGGTGCTCGGTTCGGCGCGTAACGGCATTGACGGTGCGCACATCCTCACGCCCATGCCGTATCTGATTGCTACCGGGGCGATGACCGCGAACAATATTCCGACGCCCATGTATATTCTGGCGCGCCTGAATCTGGGCGGGCAGTGCATATCGGTAGGCCAGGAGTATGCAGCGCTGAAACTGGGGGTCGACAGCACCCCGTTCAAGGCGGCCCTGGAGGCCAAGAAAGCCAGCGGAAAATCGGTCAGCGCGGCGATGACCTTCCCGGGTGGCACCCACGATCTGTGGATGCGCTACTGGCTGGCGGCTGGCGGTATCGATCCGAATAGCGACATTTCCACCATCGTCGTGCCACCAGCGCAGATGGTCGCCAATATGAAGGTCGGCAGCATGGATACCTTCTGCGTCTGCGAGCCCTGGAACGAACAGTTGATCAACCAGAAGATCGGCTACACCGCGCTGACCACCAGTGAGCTATGGCACAACCATCCGGAGAAGGCGCTGGGCATGCGCGCTGACTGGGTGGATGCCAACCCCAATGCGGCCCAGGCGTTGCTCAAGGCGGTAATGGAAGCGCAGATGTTCTGTGAGGATCCGGCCAACCGCGAAGAAGTGGCGACAATCTGCTCCAAACGTCGCTGGATCAATGCGCCCTTTGACGATGTGGTGGAACGCATGAAGGGCAACTTCGACTATGGCAACGGCAAGGTCGTCGAGAACAGCGACCAGCAGATGCGCTACTGGAAAGACCACGCCTCTTATCCCTTCAAGAGCCATGACAAGTGGTTCATTACCGAAGATATCCGCTGGGGTTATCTGCCCCAGGATCTGGACATGGACGCCCTGGTCGACCAGGTCAACCGTGAGGATCTGTGGCGCGCAGCGGCCACCAGCCTGGGCGTGCCGGCGGAGCAGATTCCGACCTCGACCTCGCGCGGTATCGAGACCTTCTTCGACGGCAAGACCTTCGACCCGGAAAACCCCAAGGCCTATCTGGACAGCCTGGCTATCAAGGCCATGAGCTGAACATCACATCAGAGTCACTGAGGGACATGCGCATGAATGCCAATGCAAAGATCGACGCCGCTGGGGCACTGGAGTTTAAACCGGACCCCCGGCATAACCTGGAGCTGCCGGCCTGGCTGCAGCATTACGCTGGGGTCTTGGTGCGGGAGGTGTTGCCGCCGCTGATTTTCACGGCCGTGCTGCTGATCCTCTGGCAGCTGCTCTGCTCAATGGAGGGCAGTGCCTTGCCGCCGCCCACCCAGGTAGTGACTGACACCTGGGAGCTGATCATCGATCCGTTCTATGACAATGGCGGCAATGATGTGGGCATGGCCTGGCAGATTCTCGCCAGCCTGGAGCGGGTCGCTTACGGCTACCTGCTGGCGGTTGTAGTGGGTATCAGCCTGGGCGTGCTGGTCGGCCAGTCGACCTGGGCCATGCGCGGGCTGGATCCGGTATTCCAGGTGCTGCGCACCGTGCCGCCGCTGGCCTGGCTACCGTTGTCGCTGGCCGGCTTTCAGGACAGCAATCCCTCGGCGATCTTCGTCATTTTCATTACCGCGATCTGGCCGATCATCATCAACACCTCGGTGGGCGTGCGCAATATTCCCGAAGACTATCGCAACGTGGCGCGGGTGCTGCGCCTCAACGGACTCGAGTATTTCGTCAAGATCATGTTGCCCGCCGCCGCGCCCTATATTTTCTCCGGCTTGCGTATCGGTGTCGGCCTGTCCTGGTTGGCCATCGTCGCCGCAGAAATGCTGATTGGCGGCGTGGGCATCGGTTTCTTTATCTGGGATGCGTGGAACGCGTCACTGATCAGCGACATCATCCTGGCCTTGATCTACGTCGGTGTGGTGGGCTTTTTCCTCGATCGCCTGGTGGCCTGGGTCGGTCGTCTGGTTACTCGTGGTACCTCTGCCAGTTAAGGAGCAGCATATGAGTCGTTATCTGAATATCGAGAAAGTCTCCAAGACCTTCACCACCGGCAAGATGTCCAGCGAGGTGCTGGTGGATATCAACCTGAGTGTGGCGCGCGGTGAGTACATCTCCATCATCGGCCACTCCGGGTGCGGCAAGTCGACGGTGCTGAATATCGTCGCCGGCCTGATGGATTCCAGCTCCGGCGCGGTGATTCTGGATGGCAAGGAAGTCAGCGATCCGGGCCCGGACCGCAGCATGGTGTTCCAGAATCATTCGCTGTTGCCCTGGCTGACGGTATACCAGAACGTCGCGATTGCGGTGAACAAGGTCTGGCGCAGCAAGAACGCCAAGGAGAAGGACGCATGGGTGCGGCACAACCTGAACATGGTGCACATGAGCCACGCCCTGGACAAGCTGCCGAGTGAAATCTCCGGCGGCATGAAACAACGGGTCGGCATCGCCCGGGCTTTAGCCATGGAGCCCAAGGTGCTGTTGCTCGATGAACCCTTCGGCGCGCTGGACGCGCTGACGCGGGCACACCTGCAGGACGAGGTGATGCGCATCCAGCATGATCTGAAAAACACCGTGATCATGATCACCCACGATGTCGACGAGGCGGTGTTGTTGTCTGATCGTATCGTAATGATGACCAACGGCCCTTCGGCGACCATTGGCGAGATTCTCGATATCCAATTGGAGCGACCGCGTGATCGTATTGCCCTGGCCGATGACCCACGCTACAACCAGTATCGCCAGGCCGTGCTGCGGTTTTTGTATGAAAAACAACGCAAGGTGGCGGTGTCGGCCTGACGCGTTCGGCGCACTGCGCCTTGCTGGTAGTGGTCGAGAAGGGGCTGTCGTTGTCGCGGGTGACCCTGCCTGGAACTTTTTTATTGCTGTTTCATCCTAATGTCATATCCGGCCTATAGCGTCGGTTAGGCACAGCCAGATCAGGTTCGACAACCACCAGGAGGAAACAGCAATGAGCGACTATGTAGAAGAATTGATGGACCAGCGTGCCCAGGAGTGGGATCAGGATGCGGAGGACGCCGAAGAGATGTAATCTCTTCGGCTTTTCCCGGCCCAGGCCATTACGTTCTTCGTATCACGCCCGCGTATCAAACCTTCGCGTCGCCCTCATCTGTCTTGATCATCCCGTCTGAAGTCACTTGGCTGCCCTGCGCTGCTGACGCCTGAAGTACCCCGGCGGTTGGCCGGTCCAACGCTTGAAAGCGCGCTGAAAGGCCCCTGGCGATGAAAATCCGAGTAGAAAGGCAATTTCCCCCAAGGCCAGTTCAGTATCGCGGATATAACTGACCGCCAGATCCTGTCGCGTCTCGTCGATGATGTCCTGAAAGCGCGTTTGCGCCTCCTGCCGCAGCCGCCGGCGCAAGGTCCAGGACGGCAATCCCAAACGCCGGGCGACGTCGCCGAGGGTTGGCAGGCGGCGGTGTAATTGCGGCGAGAGTATCTCCTCAACCCTTTCCCTGAGCCCCCGCTGGCGGTTGAGTTCCTGCAGCTGAGCAGTGCAGAGTGCCTCAAGGTGCCGATAGGTGGCAGGGGCTTGCTGTTGCAGCGCCAGGCTCAGGCTCGGGGGGTCCCAGAGTAGTTGGTTGTGCTGCTGGTCGAACAGCACCGGGCAGCCAAAGTAGTCCTGATAACACTCGGCATATGCGGGCGCAGGAAACTCGATATGTACCGCTGCCAGTCTGGCCTTGCCGCCGGTCAATTGCTGGCCAAGCCGCGTGCGCGAGGCTAGCGCCGAGTCCACCACAAACAGGTTGAAGGTGTTGTACGGACTGATCGAGTAGAAGCGCAGCGCGGGTGATTCAAAGCTGGAATGGCCGCGGTAATTCTGGCTCGAGAGTCGCTCGAAATGAACTAGCGTGGCGAAGGCCTGGGTCAGGTCTGGCGCGCACTGCGCGGTCAGGCCCACCAACCCCAGGTGGCTGGGGTGACTGAACTGCCCCATCAGCAGACCCAGGTCAGCGCGGCCGGTCAGCTGGATGGCGGCATTGCCCAGGCGCATAAAGCGCGCAATGCTGATGCGCGCGTGGGGAGTGGCGAGCAATGGCGCCTCGATGCGAAAGCGCTGAAACAAGGGCGCAGGATCATGACCCAGGGTCGTCAGCGCCGCTTGCAAGCTATACAGGTAGCCGACCGAAATATCGCCGAGCTTCATAAGTGGGGTTTCGTAGACCGGGCCCGCAGGAAGGCGCTCGCGGTGTGAGTGGAAACACAACTGTAATTCAAAGTTATAAAAATGTCATTTCGGGTGATTGAGCGGTCGGCGTCACCGGCCTATTGTCTTGCCAAAGCATTTACCGGGCAGGTATCCGGTAAAGACCCTGATGAAGCGATAACCGGAGCAACCCATGAGCGAATCGACCCTCTACCCCCACCTCCTTGCGCCCCTGGATCTGGGCTTCACCACCTTGCGCAACCGCACCTTGATGGGCTCGATGCACACCGGGCTGGAAGAGCGCCCGCATGGGTTTGAGCGCATGGCGGCGTATTTTGCCGAGCGGGCCCGCGGTGGCGTCGGCTTGATCGTGACCGGCGGTATCGGACCCAACGAAGAGGGGAGTGTGGCGGCAGGTGCGGCCAAGATGACCACGCCCGAGGAGGCCGAGCATCACAAGGTGGTGACCCGTGCGGTGCACGAAGCGGGCGGCAAGATCTGTATGCAGATCCTGCATGCCGGTCGCTACGCCTACAGCCCCAAACAGGTTTCGGCCAGCGCAGTGAAAGCGCCGATCAACCCCTTTACCCCGAAAGAACTCGACGAGGAGGGCATCGAGAAGCAGATCAGTGACTTCGTCAGCTGTTCGCAATTGGCCCAGAGCGCCGGCTACGACGGGGTCGAGATCATGGGCTCGGAAGGCTATTTCATCAATCAGTTTCTGGTCAGTCACGTGAACAAGCGCACCGACCGCTGGGGTGGCAACTACGAAAATCGCATGCGCCTGCCGGTGGAAATCGTCCGCCGCGTACGCGAAGGCGTGGGTAAAAACTTCATTATCATTTACCGCCTGTCCATGCTGGATTTGATTGAAGACGGCAGCACCTGGGACGAAGTGGTGCTGCTGGCCAAGGCCATCGAACAAGCCGGAGCTACCCTCATCAATACCGGTATCGGCTGGCATGAAGCGCGGATTCCGACCATCGCCACCAAGGTGCCGCGTGGCGCCTTTACCAAGGTAACGGCGAAGCTCAAGGGGGAAGTGAGTATTCCGCTGATTACCACCAACCGGATCAATACCCCGGAGGTGGCCGAACAGATCCTGGCCGCAGGTGACGCGGATATGGTCTCCATGGCCCGGCCGTTTCTGGCCGATGCCGATTTCGTCAATAAGGCCGCCGCCGGCAAGGCCGATGAGATCAACACCTGCATCGGCTGCAACCAGGCCTGCCTGGACCATACCTTTGGCGGCAAATTAACCAGCTGCCTGGTCAATCCGCGCGCCTGCCATGAAACCGAGCTGAACTATCTGCCGACCACGGCGGTGAAGAAGATCGCCGTGGTCGGTGCCGGCCCGGCCGGGTTGGCCGCATCAACCGTGGCGGCGCAGCGTGGCCATGCGGTGACACTGTTCGACTCGGCCACGGAAATCGGTGGCCAGTTCAACATCGCCAAGCAGGTTCCCGGCAAGGAGGAGTTTTTCGAGACGCTGCGCTATTTCGGCAAGATGATCGACAAGTACGACGTCAAACTGGTGCTCAACAAGCGGGTTACGTCCGCGGATCTGGCGGATTTCGACGAAGTGATCCTGGCCACCGGGATCAAGCCGCGCACCCCGGATATTCCGGGTATCGATCATCCCATGGTGGTCAGCTACGTCGATACCATCCGCAACCACAAGCCGCTGGGCGCTAAGGTCGCGGTCATGGGCGCGGGCGGCATCGGTTTTGATGTCTCCGAATTTATCACTCACCAGGGCGGCAATCCGAGCCTGGACACGCCACTGTTCTGGAAAGAGTGGGGCATCGATCTGGCTATCGAAGCCCGTGGGGGGGTAGCCGGCATCACCCCGCAGCCGCATCCGCCTGCGCGCCAGGTGTTTTTGCTGCAGCGCAAGACCAGCAAGGTTGGTGACGGCCTGGGCAAGACCACGGGGTGGATTCACCGCACCGGGCTGAAAAACAAGCAGGTGCAGATGCTCAACGCGGTGCACTACCTGAAAATCGATGATGCCGGCCTGCATATCCAGATCGGTGAGGGCGAGCCGCAGGTGTTGGCGGTCGACAATATCGTGATCTGTGCCGGGCAGGAGCCGCTGCGTGAGTTGCAGGCGGGTGTGGAGGCGCTGGGCAAGCCGCTGCACCTGATTGGCGGTGCTGACGTGGCTTCGGAACTGGATGCCAAACGCGCGATAGATCAAGGGTCGCGACTGGCCGCTGCGATCTGATCGCCAGACGCATTGGCTGACCAGCCCGCCCCGGCCCCTGGCTGCGGCGGGTTTTTTTCTGTCGGCGGCGCGCACAGCGTCCGCACGGCGTTGTGCCAAATCCATCACAGCCCCCGAAGGCACTTTTCCTGGCATTATTGATCGAAGTTATAATCGTCATTAAAAAAAGCGTAGGATGATGATTTTTGTGGACTCTTGGGTGTAGACGGATAATTTTGGGCGGTTACTTAAAGACAATGCCGGACGGACCCGGCCGGAGCGATCGATGAATACAGTGCGCAAGCCGTTGCTGACCGACGCGGTGATGTTTTTTTCCGAGCGAGGCATCGTCAAGGAGATGTTGTACCCGGAATTCGAGGCGCTGCTCGATGGCATGGTGGCGACGCCGGAATTTGCCGATGAAACGGTCGAAGCGGTGTTTCTGCAGATCAGCAACCGCCTGCATGTAAGAGGGGCGGTGTTTTTTACCCTGGATTTCGATCTGGATGGCAATATCAACAGCCTGTGGAATATGCCGCTGCGCAGCATGGTGGAAAAAGCCGGTCGTGGGCCGGACATGGGCGGTGGTCCGATCCGTCTGGTGTGCCTGGGTTTTACCGCTGACGCCAAATACCGGCCTTACCTGTGGAAGCCAGGTCAGCGCGAGGGGCGTTCCGATCTGCTGATGATCAAGGAGGCGGTGACCCGCAACGCCCTGGGCATTCTAGGCGAGGATCAGGAGGCCCTGACGGTGCTGCAGGCGGACCGTCTGCAGATGGCTGCCGAGGATGCCTGGTACGGCGGCAGCAATGTGGTGCCTATCGACCGAGCCAGCCACGCGGCCGCCAGCGACCCTGCCGCGGCTAGCGTGCAGCGCGCGACCGAGCGGGCTGCACACAACACGCTGATTGCCGAACTGCATGAACAGATAGACCAACTGGTCCAACGCAAGCACGCCGAGCTGAGCGCTGTGCGTCAGCAGCACGAGGATCACCTGGCACTCGTTCAAGGCGAGCTGGGCGATATCAAGCAGCAGTTGGCGCAACAACAGAAACTCAATGCCGCGCTAAAACGCGACCTGGCCAAGCTGCAGAGCCGCCCCCCTACCGACGCAGAGTGAACCCGGGCATGCCGGGTTTTTCCCGCTCTGACATTCCTCTTTACCTGCCGGCATTTGCCAGCGTCGTTCTGGCTGCGGATAATCGCGCTATTCAAGTACATTGGCTTGGTGCTCGGCAGTGTTGGTTACTGTCCCATTGGCTGCAAGAGTGAGGTGGTATGGAGCAGTTCCGTAATATCGGATTGATCGGGCGTCTGGGCAGCGGCAAGGTGGTGGATACCCTGAAACGACTCAAGCGGTTTCTGCTGGATAACGGCCATAGTGTGATTCTGGAGGATGCGGTAGCCGATCTGTTGCCAGGCCATCAGTTGCAGGTCTGTTCACGGAAAATGATGGGCGAGATCTGTGATCTGGTGATTGTGGTGGGC
>JAWOGT010000236.1:0-4481 GCA_046496585.1 Halopseudomonas sp. | reverse complement strand
CGGCGCTGCCAGCCGGCGCTGCAGCCCCTGAACTACCTGACGTTCGTAGCGAAAATAACGCCGCAGATACAAACGCTGGCCGACCAGCACCAGCGGCCGCTGGTGCTGGTCGGCCAGCGTTTGTATCTGCGGCGTTATTTTCGCTACGAACGTCAGGTAGTTCAGGGGCTGCAGCGCCGGCTGGCAGCGCCGCTGAGCACGCCGCAGGCGCTGGGCCAGCGCTTGCACAGCCTGTTTGCCGATAGCCGGCAGTCACCCGACTGGCAGCGTATTGCCTGCGCCCTGGCGGCGCGGGGGGCTTTCAGTATCATCACCGGTGGGCCGGGTACCGGTAAAACCACCACCGTGGTCAGGCTGCTGGCGCTGTTGCAAACGCCCGCCGTGGAGGCCGGGCAGCCCTTGCGTATCCGCCTGGCCGCGCCCACCGGCAAGGCGGCGGCGCGGCTGACCGAATCCATCGGCCAGCAAGTAGGCCGGTTGCCGGTGGATGAGGCGGTGCGCAGGCAGATTCCTAGCGAGGTCAGCACCCTGCATCGCCTGCTCGGCAGTCTGCCGGACAGCCGGCATTTTCGTCATCACCAGGCCAACCCGTTGGCGCTGGATGTGCTGGTGGTGGATGAAGCCTCGATGATCGATCTGGAGATGATGGCCTGCGTGCTCAACGCGCTGCCGCCAGGGGCACGACTGATTCTGCTCGGCGACAAGGATCAGCTGGCATCGGTCGAGGCGGGGGCGGTTCTCGGCGATCTGTGCCGGCACGCGGAACTGGGGCTGTATAGTCCGGCCACGCGTGAGTGGCTGGAGCACAACAGCGGTCAATCATTGACCACGGCGGGCCTGCAGACCGGTGACGGGACGATTCACCTGTTGCAGCAGCAGACCGCGATGCTGCGCTACTCCCACCGCTTCGGCGCCGCCAGCGGTATCGGGCAGCTGGCCCGGGCCGTCAACGGCGGTGATGCGGCTGGCGCACGTCAGTTATTGCAGGCTGGCGGCTTTGCCGATATTCATCAGCTAAGCGTCCGCGCGGTGACCGACGAGGCCTTTGAGCGGCTGGTGTTGGGCGACGAGTCGGCGCTGCCGGGCTATGCCCGGTATTTGCACAGCCTGCAGGCGCATCGGCCTGAATCTCAGGTGTTGGCCGATGACCCGGTATGGGAGCGCTGGGCACAACAGGTGCTCGTGGCATTTGATCGTTTTCAGCTGTTATGTGCGGTGCGCAAGGGCGCCTGGGGGGTCGATGCGCTGAATCTGCGGGTGGCCAATCTGTTGCATCGCCGAGGCTGGCTAAGTGCCGATCAAGGCTGGTATGAGGGTCGCCCGGTGTTGGTCACCCGTAATGACTACAGCCTGGGACTGATGAATGGTGATATCGGTATTGCCCTGCGGGTGCGCGAAAAGCCGCTGTACCCCGGTGCGCCCGAACGCGAGGCGTTGCGGGTGGCTTTTGCCCGCAACGACGGCAAGGGCGGCGTGCGTTTCGTGCTGCCCAGCCGGCTGAGTGAGGTGGAATCGGTGTTCGCCATGACCGTGCACAAATCCCAGGGCTCGGAATTCGCGCATGCGGCCCTGGTGCTGCCGGATGCGCGCAGCCCGGTGCTGACCAAGGAGCTGGTGTATACCGCGATCACCCGGGCCAGCCAGCATTTCAGCCTGGTAGAAGCCCGTGATGGCGTGTTCGAGCAGGCCGTGCAGACGCCGGTGCGGCGGATCAGTGGCCTGGCGCTCTGATCAGTGGGTGGTGCGCCTTGCCGCCTGAACCAGCGCCTGAAATAGCAGGCGCTGGCGCCGCAGCAGCAGCAGAAACTCCGGATGCCACTGCACGCCGAGCACAAAGGCTTTATCGGGATCTTCTACCGCCTGCACTATGCCGTCCAGGTCGCGACCGCTGACCACCAGCCCGTCCCCCACCCGGTCGATGGCCTGATTGTGCAAGCTGTTGATCCGGCAACTGTCGGCCAGCAATAGCCGCCACAGGCGGGTATCGGGCTGCACGTTAAGGGTTTTCAACGGCAGTATGGTCCAGCGATTGGAGGTCATCTTGCGGTGTGATTTCAGCTCCTGAAACAGGTTGCCGCCACGCCGCGCATTGAGCAGCTGCGCGCCGCGGCAAATGCCCAGCAGGGGCAAGTCGCGCGCCAGCGCATCGTCGATCACGGCCATTTCCAGTGCGTCGCGTTCGGCGTCGTAGCGGGGTTGGACTTCAGGCTCGGCGGCGTAGATCACCGGGTCAATATCATGCCCGCCGGTGACCACCACGGCATCATATTCCAGTGCTTCAAGATCATCCCCCGGCCTTACCTGCAAGGCTCTGGCGCCGTACCAGCGCAGCGCGCAGGCGACCAGGAAGCGCGGGCCGAAGGCGCCACGGCGGGGGCCAGTGACCGCCACCACAACCCGCTGCGTCATGCCGGGTCGCCGAGCCAGTTGTTGTCTATCTGGTTGGCCCAGTCGGTCAGCAAGCGGCTCAGGCCGCTATCAAGATGCTGACGATAGGCCGTGCAGCAGGCGTCCAGGCGCGCACGGTCGCAGGCCAGGCGTTCTACTTCCAGCCAGTCGGCCCAGGCCAGATGCAAGCCCCAGCCGGGCTGATCGATCAGGCAGTCGGGCAGGCGGTAATGGAAGGTCGGCCGCGATTTGATCCGGGCGTCGCCCGTAACAGCCAGAACGCGCGCTTCGTCGAGATGCTTGAACAGCGGCAGCATATCCAATGCCCGGTTGCGGGTCGGATTGTCGCGCAGATAGTCGTCGATCAGTTGCGGCATGTCAGGCCAGTAAGCCGGGTTGATCATCTGTTTGACATAAATGCTGGGAAAGGGGTCCACATAACGGGTCAGACGCCGGGTCAGGTTGATGTCGGCGCGTTGCAGCAACCAGTCATACAGGCACATAAAGGCTTTCAGGTAGGCACTGATGGTGTCGGCTTCGGTATCCGGTACCTCAGGGTTGAATTGCATGCCGAAGGCATTGGTCAGGCGATCATCGGTGCCTTTGGCGCCAGCCTCACGCAGATGCGCGATCAGTCCATCGACCTCATGCAGCCGGTCCAGGGGCAGCGGCGGACTGACCAGTTCGTGCGGCACCAGGCTGTCGGCCAGCCACTTGAGCGCCTCTTCGGCGGAGCTTTTCAGATCATCGCCCAGGTCATCCTCTTGCCGCTGTTCACGGCCGAGTTTTTTCAGAAAAGCGAAATCCAGCTCGACAAGCCAGGGACCTGCGGGATCCCCGGTGAGGGTGCGTTCGTAACGGCTGGTCTGCTCAAGCTGGCAGCCAAGAAATTGCGCCGCCAGTTGGGCCAGGCGATCCAGGGTCAGGCCATTCATTTCCAGCTCGACACCCACGCGGCGCAGTTCGCCGGTCGCGGTATGCTGCCGGGGAGGCATTGGAAACAGGTTTTGGGTCATGCCTTGCTCCTGTGCAGAGGTTTTGCCAGCCTAGTAGGGGTCACGCTGTTCTGGTTGCTCACTCACCCAGCGCCACGCCATCCAGGCGCGGATCGGCTCCTCCGCGCCATTGCCCGTTGATCCGTTCAATCCCGTGCAGGCCGCTGGTCATCGGTAGCAGTGTTACTTCATGGCCCAGCGCCCGGAGCGCCGATACCTGTTGTTCGAGCACGGAGCCGGCTTCCAGTTCCACTCCCCGTCCACGATCCACGTGATTGGGCAGCGCGATGGCTTCCTGCACGTCCAGCTGCCAGTCCAGCACGCCGATCAGCGTTTTGACCACATAACCGATAATCCGGCTGCCGCCGCGTGAGCCGATCACCAGCCGGGGTACCCCCTCGGCATCCAGCACGACAATGGGCGCCATCGAACTGCGTGGTCGCTTGCCGCCAGCTACCGCATTGGGATGGACGGCATCACCCAACTGCGGATCGAAACTGAAATCGGTCAGTTGATTGTTCAAGACAAATCCCTGACTGAGCATGCGACTGCCAAAGGGCACTTCATTCGAGCTGGTCAGGGCCAGCAGGTTGCCCTGCGCGTCGACGATACTGAAGTGTGAGGTGCCGCGTTCGTCTGCGTCCGGGGCCAGTACGATGTCGCGCATTTCCACGCGCTTGCCAGGCTCGCCGGGGTGGACGCGGGCCAGCGCCTGTGCGGGGTTGATCAGTTTGGCTCGCTGGCGCAGATAATCGGCATCGAGCAGGCCGCTGACCGGCACCTGAACAAAATCGGGGTCGCCGATATAGGCATTACGGTCAGCAAACGCCAAGCGGCTGGCTTCGGTCACCAGATGCAGGAGCGCCGGACTGTCAGGGGCCAGCGCGCTCAGCTCGAAGTGTTCAAGTATGCCCATGATCTGCAGCACGCTAATGCCGCCGGAGGAGGGTGGGGGCGCCCCACACAGCGTCCATTCGCGGTAGGGCGCACAGACCGCATTGCGCTTGAGCGCCGTATAGCTGGCCAGATCCTCCAGGGTCATATCCCCGGCACCCCAACGCGCATCATGGGTGCGCTGCACAAAGGCCTGCGCGATGG
>JAWOGT010000231.1:0-8325 GCA_046496585.1 Halopseudomonas sp. | reverse complement strand
TGAGCAACGACTGGTGGTGATGGGCGATGTCAACATCTCCCCCGAAGACGCTGATATCGGTATCGGCGCAGAGAATGCCAAACGCTGGTTGCGAACCGGCAAGTGCAGTTTCCTGCCAGAAGAACGCGAGTGGCTGGGTAAGCTCAAGGGCTGGGGGCTGACCGATACCTTCAGACACCTGAATCCGGAGGTGGCCGATCGTTTCAGTTGGTTTGATTACCGTAGCCGCGGCTTCGAAGACAATCCGAAGCGAGGGCTGCGCATCGATCTGGTAATGGCCAGCAAGGGGCTAATCGACCAGTGCGTCGACAGCGGCATCGATTACGAGATTCGTGGGATGGAAAAACCTTCGGATCACGCGCCAATCTGGGCGCAATTCACGCTCTAAGGGACGAGCCAAGGGCGCGGCAGAGCAAGCAAGCCCTGCTCCGCCGCACACTGGCCTGTTCAGGCCATCTCTTCCTCAAGCACGTCCAGTACCAGCTCATCGTCACGCAGACTGATATGCACAGTACCGCCATGCTCAGCCAGATCGCCAAACAGAATTTGCTCGGCCAGCGGTCGCTTGAGTTTTTCCTGGATCAAGCGTGCCATTGGCCGTGCCCCCATCAGCGGATCGTAACCGTGCTTGACCAACCAATCGCGTGCGTCCTCATCGACATCCAGCAGCACATGTTTGTCCTCCAGCTGGGCCTGTAATTCGGTCAGGAATTTGTCGACCACAAACTTGATACTCTCGTGGCTCAGGCGACCGAACTGAATGATGGTATCCAGGCGGTTGCGGAACTCCGGCGTGAAGGTTTTCTTGATGGCTTCCATCGCGTCGGTACTGTGATCCTGGTGGGTAAAGCCGATTGACGACCTTGCCATGGATTCAGCACCGGCATTGGTGGTGAGCACGATGATGACGTTGCGGAAGTCCGCTTTACGCCCGTTGTTGTCCGTCAGCGTGCCGTGATCCATGACCTGCAGCAGCAGGTTGAATACTTCCGGATGGGCCTTTTCGATCTCGTCGAGCAGCAGCACGCAATGGGGGTTTTTGGTCACCGCCTCGGTCAGCAAGCCACCTTGATCAAAGCCCACGTAGCCCGGCGGCGCACCGATCAGGCGTGAGACCGTGTGCCGCTCCATATACTCGGACATATCAAAGCGCAGTAGCTCGACACCCAGGCTCTTGGCCAGTTGACGGGTGACCTCGGTCTTGCCGACCCCGGTCGGCCCGGAGAACAGGAAAGATCCAACTGGCTTGTCAGCGGACTTGAGCCCGGCACGGGACAGCTTGATAGCGGTAGACAGCGCGTTGATCGCATCGTCCTGGCCGAACACCACCATGCGCAGGTCGCGGTCCAGGTTCTTCAGCAGCTCCTTATCGCTGGTTGATACATGCTTGGGGGGAATACGCGCGATCTTGGCAACAATGGCTTCAACCTCGGCCACATCGATCACCGCTGCGCGCTCGGCAACGGGCTTGAGACGCTGGTACGCGCCGGCTTCATCGATGACATCGATAGCCTTGTCTGGCATATGCCGGTCATTGATATAGCGCGAGGCCAGTTCCGCAGCCGCCTTGAGCGCTTCATCGGTATAACCGATGCCGTGGTGGTCCTCAAAGCGACTTTTCAGACCCTTGAGGATTTGAATGGTGTCCGCAACCGAGGGTTCGACAATATCGACTTTCTGGAAACGGCGGGCAAGCGCCCGGTCTTTCTCGAAAATGCCGCGGAATTCCTGGTACGTCGTCGAGCCGATGCAGCGGATCTCGCCCGAGGTCAACAGCGGCTTGAGCAGGTTGGAGGCGTCCATGACGCCCCCGGAGGCCGCGCCAGCGCCAATAATGGTGTGGATTTCGTCGATGAACAGAATCGCATGCGGACGTTTGCGTAGCGCCTTGAGCAGCGCCTTGAAGCGCTTCTCAAAATCACCACGGTACTTGGTGCCCGCCAGCAACGCACCCAGATCGAGGGAATACACCACGGCTTCGGTAAGGATATCCGGCACCTCGCCGTCGACAATCCGCTTGGCCAGACCTTCGGCGATGGCGGTCTTGCCAACCCCTGCCTCACCTACCAACAACGGATTGTTCTTGCGTCGGCGCATAAGGATCTGGGCGACCCGTTCCACCTCTTGGGCACGGCCCACCAGCGGATCAATGCGCCCCAGTCGAGCCTGCTCGTTAAGATTACTGGCGTAGGCATCCAATGGATTGGCGCTGCTCATGGCTTCGCCGCTCTCGTCATCGACGCTGTCCTGGTCCGGTTGCACCGGCTCGGCTTCACCGCCGACCTTGGAGATACCGTGGGAAATAAAGTTGACTATGTCGATACGCGCGATTTGTTGTTGCTTGAGAAAGAAAACCGCCTGGCTCTCCTGCTCGCTGAAAATGGCCACCAGGACATTGGCACCACTGACCTCACCCTTGCCGGAGCTTTGAACATGAAATACGGCCCGCTGCAATACACGCTGAAAGCCTAGCGTAGGCTGCGTTTCACGTTCGTGATCCTGCTTGGGAATCAAGGGGGTAGTAGAGTCGATAAATTCAGTCAGTTCGCGCCGCAAGCGCGCCATATCAGCACCGCAGGCGCGCAGCACATCAATGGCTGCCTGATTGTCCAGCAGGGCCAGCAACAGGTGTTCTACAGTCATGAATTCGTGGCGCTTGTTGCGGGCTTCCTTGAACGCCAGATTCAGGGTGATCTCGAGATCTCGATTGAGCATGGTGCCACCTCGTCGTGCGACTTGAGTCGCTTGATTACGCTTCCCGTTCGATCAGACACATCAACGGGTGCTGGCATTCCTTGGCATAGTCATTGGCCTGTGCAGCCTTGGTTTCGGCAATGTCTCTAGTGTAGACACCGCATATCGCTTTTCCTTCAGTATGGACCTTTAACATGATCTGTGTAGCGGCTTCCCGATTTAAAAAGAAGATGCTCTCGAGAACCTCCACGACAAAGTCCATCGGGGTGTAATCGTCATTCATCATCACTACCTTGTAACGCGACGGTGGCTTTAGCTCCGGCTTGCTGGCCTCGACGGCCAGTCCGCTGTCATCGTCATACTCGGGCTCGTCAGGCCGCTGGTTCAGGGTGAGTTGCAAAGATTTTGGTGCAAACATGGAGTCATCACTGCTTTCAGGGTGTCAGAAAATTGAGCTGACATTATGTGTGCTAGGGCACAGCTTGCCAGAGGCTAACTTGACTTACTTCGATTCAGTGCTAAAAAGTGTAAACGAGCGTTGCATGGCGGTCATCTGTTTCAGCGCCTGCCGGGCTTATTCATTAACCACCGGAATACTCCCGGTATGGAAACCAAGAGGAATTTAATATGCAAAACGGCAAGGTCAAATGGTTCAACAACGCCAAAGGCTACGGTTTCGTCGTGATTGAGGGAAGGGATGAAGACCTCTTTGCACATTACTCGGCTATCCAGATGGACGGGTACCGTACGCTCAAAGCAGGGCAAGCGGTCAAATTCAATATTATCCAGGGTCCCAAGGGCTTGCATGCGGTGGATATCCAGTCAGCCGACCTGGTCACTGAGAAGCAACCAGTCAACGCTGAAGTGGCTGAAACAGAGGACATTCACCACTAAGTATCGGGTTACCCGATACCCAGCAACGACAAGGCCGGCAAATGCCGGCCTTGTCGTTGCTAGCTTGATGCTCAGCCCATGCTGGCAATCAAATCATCGCCGAACTCGGAACATTTGCGCAGGCTCGCACCTTCCATCAAACGCTCGAAGTCATAGGTTACGGTCTTGTTGGCGATAGCGCCCTCAGTACCCTTGATAATCAGATCAGCGGCTTCCAACCAGCCCATATGACGCAGCATCATTTCTGCAGACAGGATCAGTGAACCGGGGTTCACCTTGTCCTGGCCAGCGTACTTGGGTGCAGTGCCGTGGGTGGCTTCGAACATGGCGATGGAATCGGACAGGTTGGCACCTGGAGCGATACCAATGCCGCCCACTTCTGCTGCCAGGGCGTCGGACAGGTAGTCACCGTTCAGGTTCAAGGTAGCGATCACATCGTAATCAGCCGGACGCAGCAGGATCTGCTGCAACATGGCGTCAGCGATGACGTCCTTGACAACAATGTTCTTGCCCGTCTTGGGATTCTTGAACTGCATCCACGGGCCACCGTCCAGCAGCTCCGCGCCGAAGTCGTCAGCTGCGACCTCGTAGGCCCACTCCATGAAGGCACCTTCGGTGAACTTCATGATGTTGCCCTTGTGCACGATGGTGACGGACTCGCGATCGTTGTCTACGGCATATTGCAGGGCTTTCTGCACCAGGCGCTTGGTGCCTGCCAGGGAAACCGGCTTCACGCCAATACCGCACATGTCGGTAAAGCGAATCTTGGTAACACCCATTTCTTCCTGCAGAAATTTGATGACCTTTTTCGCTTCTGGCGTGCCGGCTTTGAATTCCACACCGGCGTAGATGTCTTCGGAGTTTTCACGAAAGATCACCATGTCCACATCACCGGGCTTCTTGACCGGACTTGGCACACCGGTAAACCAGCGAACCGGGCGCTGGCAGACGTACAGATCAAGCTGCTGACGCATGGCGACGTTCAGGGAGCGGATACCGCCGCCGATGGGCGTGGTCAGAGGACCCTTGATGGAGACGACGTATTCCTTGACTGCGTGCAGGGTTTCTTCTGGCAGCCAGGTGTCCTGGTCATAGACCTTGGTCGCCTTTTCACCGGCGTACACTTCCATCCAGGAGATCTTGCGCTTGCCGCTGTAGGCTTTCTCTACTGCTGCATCAACCACCTTCATCATCACTGGCGAAATGTCCACGCCAATACCATCACCCTCGATATACGGAATGATCGGATTGTTTGGCACGTTGAGGGAAAAGTCGGCGTTGACGGTGATTTTGTCGCCGCTAGCCGGCACCTGAATCTTTTGGTATCCCATTATTGACTCCGTTTATGTTGTCGTTGTCATGAATGGTTACGGATGGTAATCCATAACCATAAATACGTTAATACGAGCACTCCATTGTTGTAGTTTTCCTACAAAATGTCACGTAATTTCATCCCTTACCCGCTGTCTGGCTTGTGTCTCTGCGCTTCAAGTTGGTATCAAAATAGGTAGCTGAGCGGTTTTGTAGTATCACTACATAGATACTACATATTTCCCTTATCGCATCCTAGCCTGTTTTATCGCCTATTCCAGTAACACACAGAGCAATTAGCCTTGATGGAGTTCACCCAGCATCCGGTTTAGGCTACCCTGTGCTGCCTGTCCAGGAGCCACTCATGCGTTTTCTGCCCCATGTTACTGTCGCCACTATTATCGAAGAGCAAGGCCGCTTTCTGATGGTGGAGGAGTACCGTGACAGCCGCCTAGTTTTAAATCAGCCTGCCGGTCACGTGGAAGAAGACGAAAGTCTTATTCAGGCGGCCCGCCGTGAAGTGCTCGAAGAGACAGCCTACAGCGTGGAGCTGACCTCGGTAGTAGGTCTGTATCTGTTCAAGGCGGATAATGGCGTCAGTTATCAGCGCAGCTGCTTTGCCGGCAAAGTGCTCCGGCATCATCCGCAACGCCAGCTGGATGAAGGCATCCTCAGGGCAGTGTGGATGACGCTCGAGGAACTGCAGCAACGCCGGCAGGATCTGCGCAGCCATCTGGTGCTGGAGTGCATCGAGGACTACCTGAACAAACCCCATTATTCACTGGATCTGATTCGTTGACATGACACTCTCGCACAGCAAAGCACCCCAGCAGACACGCGTGATCGTCGGCATGTCCGGCGGCGTCGATTCCTCTGTGTCAGCGGCCCTGCTGCTGGAACAGGGCTATCAGGTCGAAGGGCTGTTCATGAAGAACTGGGATGAAGATGACGGTACGGATTACTGTACAGCCATGGATGATCTGGCCGATGCCCAGGCGGTCAGCGATCGGCTCGGGATCAAGCTGCATACCGCGAACTTTGCTGCAGAGTACTGGGACCACGTATTCGAGCATTTTCTTGCGGAGTACAAGGCTGGCCGCACGCCGAACCCGGACATACTCTGCAACCGTGAAATCAAGTTCAAGGCGTTTCTCGACTACGCGCTTATGCTCGGCGCCGATCTGATTGCCACCGGACATTACGTACGCAAGGCCGAGCGCAACGGTCAGACGGTGCTGTTGCGCGGTGTAGACACGAACAAGGATCAGAGCTATTTCCTGCACGCAGTCGGCGCTGAACAGATAGCCCGTACGCTGTTTCCCGTCGGCGAGCTGGAAAAGCCGCAAGTCCGCCAGATTGCCGAGAAATACCAGCTGTCTACCGCCAAGAAAAAGGATTCCACCGGTATTTGTTTTATCGGCGAGCGGCGCTTTAGTGACTTTCTCAAACAGTATCTTCCGGCCCAGCCAGGCGATATGGAAACCACCGACGGCCAGGTCATTGGTCGCCATCACGGCTTGATGTATCACACTATCGGCCAGCGTCAGGGTCTGGGTATCGGCGGCATGAAGAACGCCAGCGACACGCCCTGGTATGTCCTGCGCAAGGATCTGTCGCGCAATGTGCTGGTCGTCGGCCAGGGCAACGAGCACCCCTGGCTGTATGCGAGCGCCCTCACCTGCTCAGCCATCTACTGGGTCAATCCAGTGCAAGTCAGCCACGCAATGCCACTCACCGCCAAGGTGCGTTACCGCCAGGCTGATCAGACGTGCATTATCGAGCCTTGCGCCGAGGGTTATCTGATTCGTTTCGAGCAGCCCCAGCGCGCGGTGACCCCCGGCCAATCCGTAGTGCTGTACCAGGCTGATGTCTGCCTCGGTGGTGGCGTGATCGAAACGGCTACTCCCGCTTTTGACGAGGATGCTGCGTGACTCAAGCAGAACAGCAAGTGATCGCGCTGGGCGCGATATTCCAGGCGGCGCTATTGGTCGACAAGCTGGCCCGTACCGGCCAGATCAGCGAAGCACCGGCGTCGTGCCTGTTAGGCAGCATTCTGGAGCGCTCGCCGGACGATGTGCTGCAAATTTACGGTGGCTCCACCTACCAGATTCGTCAAGGGGTCCAGGCCCTTCAAGCGATGTTGGAGCGCGACACTGCCAGCCTGCAGCGCGATGCGCTGCGCTATACCATGAACTTGCTGGTTCTGGAGCGGCAACTGGCCAAGCGTGACGACATGCTTGCCGTGCTGGGACAGCGTCTGCAGCAAGCAAGCACGCAGGTCGAGCATTTCGGCATCCTGCATGACAACGTCACCGCCTCCTTCGGCAGTATTTACCAAGACACCCTGAGCACCCTGCGCCTGCGCATTCAGGTCAATGGCGATATGCGCTACCTGCAGCAACCCGACACCGCCAACCGGATTCGTGCCCTGCTGCTGGCCGGCATTCGCTCGGCGCGGCTCTGGCGGCAACTGGGTGGGCACCGCTGGCAATTGCTGGTATCGCGGAAAAAGCTGCTGGATGCGACGCGGTCGGTCTTGAATGGTTGAACTGGTCCGGCTGGACCAGCCGCGCAAGGGTGCTCTGCTGCTGGCTACTTCGGCTCTGCTGTTTGCGCTGATGGGCATTCTGATTCGCGAAGTGTCCGTGGGCGTCAACAATGAGAATGTGGTGTTTTTTCGCAATCTCCTTGGGGTAGTGTTTTTTCTGCCGATGATGCTGGTCAAGGGCTTTGCACCGTTCCGCACCCAGCGTCTGGGCCGGCATTTCATGCGCACCTTCTACGGTTTGGGCGCGATGTACTGTTTCTTTTACGCCATCGCGCACCTGCCGTTGGCCGATGCCATGGTCTTCACCTACGCAGCACCCGTATTCACGCCGTTACTGGCGTGGTGGTGGCTGCGCGAATCGCTGACGCCACGCATGATGTTCATGGTCCTGCTGGGGTTTGCCGGGGTGCTGCTGGTCGCCAAGCCCAGCGGCGCGCTGGTTGATCCCATCGGCCTGGTGGGCATTGCTGCGAGCCTGCTGGCTGCCTGTGCGTTTGTATCGATTCGGGTTATGAGCAGCACGGAACCGGCGACGCGCATGGTCTTCTACTTCGCCCTGTTTTCCACACTGCTGTCTTCCATACCGCTGCTCTGGGCCTGGCAGCCCTTGAGCGCCAAGCAGATCGGCATGCTGGTCAGCATTGGCCTGATTGCCACGGTCAGCCAATTGATCATGTCCAAGGCGTATATCGTGGCGCCGCCGGGCAAGATCGGCCCGCTCAGTTATCTGGCCATTGTCTTTTCGGGTCTGTTTGCCTGGTTCCTCTGGGACGAAGTGCCTGATTTCACTTCCTGGATCAGTGCCGCGCTGATTTTTGCCTCCACGCTGATCAGCATCGCCATGCCCGGCACACAGGCCAAACCGCGCCAATCTGGTG
>JAWOGT010000228.1:0-5046 GCA_046496585.1 Halopseudomonas sp. | reverse complement strand
GCCCTGCAGGCGGGGAATGGTGCGCTGGGGCAAGCGGATCGTCAGGCATTGGCCCAGGAGTTGGGAGAGCGCGAAGAAGAGTTGCTTGGTCTGTTCAATAGCCGCAACGCCCGCAGTGAATACCTGTTTGGCGGTTTTCAGAGTCAAACTCCACCCTTCGTAAAGGCACCGGACGGCAGCTATTCCTACGAAGGTGATGAAGGGCAGCGCTCGATTCAGATCGCCGGTTCCAAACAGGTGGCGATCAACGACAATGGCAAGAAACTGTTTGTTGACGTGCCTAATGTCAATCGTGTTACTACCGACACCTCGAGCGTAACCGCACGTATTTCGCTGGGGGTCGTGGAGGACAAAGGTGCCTTCGATAACGATTTCTATCCGGCGGAGGCGGTGAGTATTCGTATCGGTCCAGGCGGTGAGAGCTATGAGATTCATGACAGCGCAGACACGGAGGTACCACCTGCTATTTTGGCTACTGGGGTGATCGAGCCTAACGACGGCGAGAGCTACCAGATACGCTTTGGCGGAGTAGTAGTCACGCTGGATGGCGAGCTGAAGCCTGGTGATCAGTTTCAAATCACCAGTGCACCTACCGAGGAAAAACGCAGCATCCTAGAAACCGTGGCCGAGCTGCGCACTACCCTGGAAACCACCGACGACAGCCGCAAAGGCAAACTGGAGCGCCGTGACCAGCTAAGTATTGCCATACAGAATCTGGACAACGGCATGAACCAGGTGCTCAGCGTGCAGACCAGCATTGGCGCACGCATGAATGTGATCGAGTCGACGCAGAATGAAAACGCCGAGCTTAAACTGATCAACCAGGGCATGACGGCGCAGTTGTCCGAGCTGGATTATGCCGAGGCGCTCAGCCGGCTGAGTTTCGAGACGGTGGTCTTGCAGGCGGCGCAGCAGAGTTTCGTGAAAATCAGCGGCCTGAGTTTGTTTAATCTGCTCTGATCAGCTTCCAGCGCGGCGGGTCTTATCTGCCTCACCCAGAGCGAGCTGATCCAGAATCGGGCAATGGGGTCGCGCATTACTCTGGCAACAGTGGGCGAGGTTGCTTAGCGTGTTATGCATTGCCTGCAAGCCGGCAATTTTCTCCTCCAGTTCCTCCAGATGAAGCTGAACCAGTCCCTTGACCTCGGCGCTGCTGCGCTCGCGGTCCTGCCACAGCGCCAGCAGTTGCTTGATTTGCTCGATACTGAAGCCCAGGCTGCGCGCGTTGTGGACAAAGCGCAGACTGTGCAGATCACGTTCCGTGTAGAGCCGGTAGCCGGCAGGGCTGCGTTGGGCGGTACCCAGCAGGCCAATACTCTCGTAATGGCGAATCATCCGCGGCGTCAGTTGGCAGGCCTTGGCGGCCTGGCTGATATTGATATTGTCTGCAGTCATTTGCCCTCCGGTTTCCAGCGCTTGAGTAGCAGCGCATTGGAGACCACGCTGACACTGCTTAAGGCCATCAGCGCGCCGGCGAGCATGGGATTGAGCAGACCCACTGCGGCCAGGGGTATGCCCAGACTGTTGTAGACAAACGCCCAGAACAGATTCTGGCGGATCTTGCGCCAGGTGTGCCGCGAGATATCCAGCGCCGCGGGGACCAGTTGCGGGTCTCCGCGCATCAGCGTGATGCCGGCGCTGTGCATGGCGACATCGGTGCCGGTCGACATCGCCATACCCACATCAGCCGCGCTGAGCGCAGGCGCGTCATTGATGCCATCGCCGATCATCGCCACGACGTGACCCTGGGCGCGCAAGGCCTGCACATGCCGGGCCTTGTCTTCGGGCAGTACCTGCGCCTCGATATGGCGGATGCCCAGTTGCTCGCCGACGGCCTGGGCGGCGGCCTGGCTGTCGCCGCTGATCAGCCAGCTGTCTATATTCAGCGCACGCAATTGCTTGATGGTATCCAGCGCCTCGGGCTTGAGCGTATCGGCAAAGGCCATCAGCGCCACAGGTTCAGGCTGGCCTTCGATAGCCAGCCAGGACAGCGTATGACCCTGGCTTTCATGCTGCTCGGTCAAGGTGGCGGAGCTGTCCAGATTGACCTTGAGATCGGCCATCAACCGCCGGTTGCCCAGCCAGATGCGTTGGCCGTCGACCAGGCCGCTGGCACCCAGGCCGGCGTGTACACGAAAGTCCGTTGCGGCCGGGGCGTCCACCTGGTGTTCACTGGCATAGCGCAACAGCGCTTGGGCGAGCGGATGCTCGGCGTTGCGTTGCAGTGCAACTGCCAATGCCAGCGCCGCGCCCTGTTGCTGTTCCTTATCCATGGCACCGAGGACGGCAAAGGCTACCAGTCCGGGTTTGCCCTGCGTCAGCGTGCCGGTTTTGTCGAACACGACGGTGTCGACCTTGTGCGCCAGTTCCAGCGCCTGGGCATCCCGGATCAGGATGCCATGCCGGGCTGCCACCCCGGTGCCGACCATGATCGCGGTCGGGGTTGCCAGTCCGAGCGCACAGGGACAGGCAATCACCAGCACGGCTATCGCGTTCAGCAACGCCTGCTCACCACCGACCCAGAAGCTGCCCACGCCCCAGGTCAAGGCGGCGATCAGCAGCACGATAGGGACAAATATGGCGCTGACGCTGTCCACCAGGCGCTGGATCGGCGCCTTGGAGGCCTGCGCACTTTCGACCAGACGCACAATTTTGGCGAGCATGGTGTCGTGCCCGATGGCGCTGGTTTCAACGATCAGCATGCCATCCTGATTCATGGCGCCGGCGCTCACCGAGTCGCCGGGCTGGCGGCTGGCGGGCAGGCTTTCGCCGGTGAGCATGGACTCGTCAACATGACTGCCGCCCTCGCGGATGATGCCATCCACAGGGATGCGTTCGCCGGGCTGGATGAGTACCTGATCACCGACATTGATCTGTTCCAGGGGCACCAGCTGTTCGCCGTCAGCGGTACGCAGCCGGGCCATGTCCGGGCGCAGGGCGGTCAGGGCGCGGATCGCATCAAGCGTCTGGCGCTTGGCGCGACTTTCCAGGTATTTGCCCAGCAGCACGAAGCTGATGATCACCGCCGAGGCTTCGTAGTAGAGCACCGGCATTACACCGGCGGGGGTGGTGAAGACGTGCCAGGTGCTCAGCGCCCAGCCTGCCGAGGTGCCGATAGCCACCAGCATATCCATATTGCCGGTGCGGTTACGCAGGGCATGCCAGGCGCCGCGGTAAAAGCGTGCACCGAAATAGAACTGCACGATCGACGCCAGAACCAGTTGTACCATCGCTGGCAGCATCAGCTCGTGATAGCCGAACAGGGCCGGTAGCATGCCCAGGGCCAGCGGCGCACTCAGCACGGCGGCGAGGATCACATGGCGCCGCTCGCTCTTCAGTTTGGTGGCCTGAATATCCTGCTCTCCCGCGGTCACGCGGGTTACCCAGCGGCCGGGGTAGCCGGCTTTTTTCAAGGCGCGGAAAATGTCGTCAGTCGGCATGCCGGCGAGGTAAACGATTCGCGCTTGCTGGCTGGCCAGGTTGACCTCGGCGCTCAGCACGCCGGGCACGTTCAGCAGCGCTGTTTCAGCCCGGCGGACGCAGCCGGCGCAGCTCATGCCCTCAATACTGACCTGGCGCACGTCGCTACCCAGCTGGTAGCCGGCCTGATCCAGCGCGGTGCTGACGGCGCTGAGTGGTTGGCTATCGTCCAGCTCCAGATAAGCGTTATCCGCGGCCAGGTTGACCTGCACTGCGGTCACGCCGGGCATTGCTGTCAGGGCGCGCTCGACCCGGCTTACGCAAGAGGCGCAGGTCATGCCGTTGATGGGTAGGGTGATGGCAGTCATGGTGGTCACTCAAGGTGGATGCTGGACAGAGTGTGCACCTTGACATGATGTCAAGGTCAAGCCAAGGGCCTGGTAAATAGATCGGTAAATAGCCGGGCAAAGCGCCTTACAGAAAGCCCATCGGCGGTTTGCCCGAGCCACTGCCGAGTTTCAGGCCAACCTTGAGAATCAGGTCATTGTTCAAGGCCGCGACCACCCAGGTATGGCCGCCCCATTCAATACTGTCACCCACCACCGGGTGCCCGCCGAACTGCTTGCTGAAAAACGCGGCCAACGTCAGGTCACCCAGCTCGGCCGGCACCGCAAAGCCATAAAAGCGGCCTACTGCGCTCAGCTGCGCATCGCCCTCCAGAATAAAGTCGCCGAAGAACTTGCGGTTTTCCAGGTAGGAGGGTGTGTGGGCCTTGCTGAACAGCTTGGATAATGCGGGCAGATCCTTGGAGCTGCCGATAATGCACAGCACGTCATTCAGCGCCAGCCGCGTACTGCCCGACGGGTGCAGCAGATGACTGCCGCGAAACACCGCGGCGATACGTGAGTCGGCCGGCATCGCCAATTGCTTCAGTTGTACGCCGACACACCAGTTGGCATTGTCCAGCTGATAGATCATCACCTCATAATCGCCATCCACGGCAATATCCAGGCTGGTCCGCTGCATGGGTTCGGGTTGCGGCGGGATTTCCACTTTGCACAGGCGCGCGGCCAACGGCAGCGATGAACCTTGCAGCAGGAGTGACACCAGCACCACCACGAAGGCCACATTGAACAACAGCTGGGCCTGTTCCAGGCCGGCCAGTAACGGGAAGATCGCCAGGATGATCGGCACCGCACCGCGCAGTCCGACCCAGGCGATAAACAGCCGCTCGCGCCAGGAAAAGACAAAGGGTGACAGGCAGATCAGCACCGCCACCGGGCGGGCCACCAGAATCAGAAAGAGCGCGATGCCGACGGCCGGGCCAGCGATGGTGATCATCTCGCTGGGGGTGACCAACAGGCCGAGCATCAGGAACATGCCGATCTGGCTGAGCCAAGCCATACCGTCCTGAACGTGCAGAATGTTCTGCAGATTGCGTACTCGCCGGTTACCGAGAATCAAGCCGGTCAGATAGATAGCCAGAAAACCGCTGCCACCGATGCTGTTGGCGAAGGCAAATACCAGAATGGCGCCGCTGGTGATCAGCAGGGGGTAGAGCCCGGTGGCCAGATGCACGCGGTTGACCAGCCAGGCCAGTAACACGCCACCCGCCAGGCCGCAGAG
>JAWOGT010000227.1:0-6365 GCA_046496585.1 Halopseudomonas sp. | reverse complement strand
GAGCAAGCAGGCCAAGGTGATTGAGTTCATGCTGACCACGGGCCTGCTACCGCTACTCGCCCGCTGGGGCGCACTGGACAATATGGTCGCGGACATGGCCCGCAAGAACCTGACCTATGTACCCTTCACCCAACTGGCCAACCTGACCGGCACGCCCGCGATCAGCGTACCCCTGCACTGGACCGCCGACGGCTTGCCACTGGGCGTGCAATTTTGCGGCCCATCGGGCAGCGAAGCACTATTGTTGCAACTGGCCAGCCAGCTGGAAACCGCCCAACCCTGGGCCAACAAATGGCCGGCGATGAGTGAGATGCCGGGCTGATTAGCGCTTGTGGGGATGCTAGCGGTGGGTGGGCTATCTGCGGGCGGGGTCTCTGTGGCAGCGACCGCCTGGCCGCGAAAGAGCCAACCCATCGCGCCGGGGCCGGCGCTCCCACAAAGGCTGGCGCTCCCACCGGGCCAGTGCTCCCACCCTGAAATCAGGCGACTGGCAGCGCGACCAACTCAATCACTCTCGCTGTCCTCAACCCCCGGCGCACCCAGAGATTTGACCAGCTCACGCACCAGCGGCTTCATAAAGAAACTGCTTTCGGGCATCAGATCAACCTGAACGCCGCGCTCACGCAGTTCGTCCGCCACGACCGGCCCGACTGCTGCAACCTTCAACTGCGCCAATGCCGCAATCAAAGCCGGCTCACCGCACTGCCGGCGGCCGATCTGGAACAACCGGCGTACCTGGGTAGCACTGGTAAAGGCCACCGCATCCAACTGTCCGGCCAGAATCGCCGTGACCAACTCTTCTACCCGCGCATCGTCCACATCGTCGGCATACACATAGGGCGCCACAGTACTCACGTGCGCGCCAGCATTGGTCAGAAAGTCCACCAGCAGCCGATTGGGCTCGGTGCCGTACAACTGCAGCGCAATGCGCCGGCCCGTCAGATCACCTGCTTCAAGGGTTTTTATGACACCCTCGGTGGTCGGCTCCACCGCGACCAGATCGGCCTTCAGACCAATCTGCCGCAGTGCTGTCCCCGGTTTGGGGCCGCGGGTGAGCTTGCGCACCTTGCCCAGCTGCGCGATGAAATCCTCGCGCAGGCTGCCGCCGGCACGCTCCGCCGTGCCCAGCAGGCGCCGCAGCCCTTCACCGGTGAGCAAAATCAGATCATCGTAGGGCTGTGCAATAAAGTCGGCAATCCAGGCCTGAACCGGTTGTTGATCAGGCGCGTCATGGATCGACACCAGCGGACAGCGCAGCACCTCGGCGCCGCGTTTGACCAGCATCGCGGCAAACAGGTCCAACTCGCGACTTTCCGGCAGGGCGATATAGCGGCCGGTGAGGGGTAGGGTCTGATCGGTCATGGGGCAGCTCGGCAATCGAATGGACTAGCATTGTGCGGCGCAGCAAGCGCATTGAACAGCCTTGCCGCGCCGCAGCCCACTTTCCGGCGGCGCGTGGCCAGCGTGCTGCCGGTCAGCGGGCAGCGCGGCCCCACAGCTGCAGCGGTTTCAGCATAACGCCGGCGTCAGTGCCGTGGAGCGCCCCGCCAGAGAATGACCAGCAGCGTCACCGCCGTCAGCGGCATCACATAGAACAGCATGGCACTCGACAATCCGGGAATGCCGCTGGCACCGGCATCGGTGGTCACCACGTGAACGTTGTAGACGACGAAGTAGGCGATAAACAGCAGTCCCTCCCAGCGGTTGATGCGCAAGCCACTGATAAAGATCGGCAGACAGGCCAACGCCACCACGAACATCACCAGCATATCGAAGCGCAGTACCGCTTCCGACACCGCAATACCGGTCGGAGCCAGGAAGGACGCCACACCCAGTACCGCCAGCAGGTTGAAGATATTGCTGCCGACCACGTTACCGACAGCGATATCCCGCTGACCACGAATACTGGCAATCACCGAGGTTGCCACCTCCGGCAAGGAGGTGCCCGCCGCGACAATGGTCAACGCCACCACCCGTTCGGACACGCCGAGGCTGGTCGCCATCACCACCGCGCCGTTGACCAGCCAGCGGGCACCCAGCACCAGCATGACCAGGCCGCCTGCGACAAATAGCAGATTCACCCAGGTTGAGCCACTGTGTTGGGCATCCGGGACGCCCAGGTCCGCTGCGTCGGTCGGCGTATTGGCCCGGCGGCTGCTGATGATCAGGAACAAGGTGTAAGCCACAATCAGCACAAACAACAGAATACCGTCAAAGCGGCCGAGGTTGCCGTCCAGCGCTAATAATATGACCAGCAGACTGGCGCCGATCATGATCGGCACATCCAGGCGGATCAACTGCCGCGACACCACCAGCGGCGCAATCAACGCCGACAGACCCAGGATGAACAGCACGTTGAAAATATTGCTGCCCAGCACGTTACCCAGCGCTATATCACCCTGCCCGCCTAGCGCCGCGCCGGTACTCACCGCCAGCTCGGGCGCGCTAGTGCCAAAGGCCACCACGGTCAGACCAATCACCAACGGAGAAATACGAAATCCGGCCGCCAAGCGCGAAGCACCCTTGACCAACACCTCAGCACCGGCTACCAGCAAAACCAGACCGAGCACAAACAGCACGATGACCAGCATACTCATGATAGAAACCCCTCCTGGCGGGGCGGCAGCGCCCGCAGGTGCGGGCATGCCAATCTAGCATAGGGCGGGGCCGGTCCTCGCGCGGATACAAAATTTTACGCAGGCCACCTGGCGCCGGAGCCGCGCCCATCTCGCCCAACATTATCAGCCGGTATTTGGCAGATGGTTTAACGCAGACCACCCCGCCCCGCTCAGGCAAGCTAGACTGAAACCCACACCCGCCGGAGCCCGTGAATCATGCCGAACATCAACCCCACTTTTGTGGTCGACCAGGATAATCTGGAGCATTGCGCGACGCTGCCGCTGCCCGCCACCCGCGCGGAGGATCTGCAAGACGGCGAAGTCCTGCTGGCCGTCGATCAGTTCGCCTTTACCGCGAACAACATTACCTACGCCGCGCTGGGCAAGCGCTTCAAGTACTGGGACTTTTTCCCGGCCGAGGCGCCCTGGGGGCAGATTCCGGTGTGGGGCTTTGCCGATGTGACCGCCTCCCGGCATCCGGACGTGCAGGTCGGCAAACGCCTGTACGGCTACTTGCCAATGGCCCGTCAGCTGCGCGTCAAGCCTGGCAAGGTCAGCAAAAGCAGCTTCGTCGATAGCGCCGAACACCGCCAGCACCTGGCCCTGGCGTACAACCAGTACCTGTTTACCGACGCCGACCCAGCCTATCAGCCAGCGCATGAAGCGCTGCAGATGCTGCTGCGGCCGCTGTTGATCACCTCCTTCCTGCTGGATGATTTTCTCGCGCTGGAAAACTTTTTCAATGCCGAGCAGATCATTCTTACCAGCGCCTCGAGCAAAACCGCTCTGGGCCTGGCGTTTATGCTGCAGCACCAGCGCAGCCAGCGCGGCAAGCCGCTGACCATCACCGCACTGACGTCTCCCGGCAACATCGCCTTTGTCGAGAGTCTGGGCTATTACGATCGGGTCGTCAGCTACGCCGACATTGCCAGCCTGGATGCCAAGCAGAGCAGCGTATCGGTGGATTTTGCCGGCAACGGCGAGGTGCTGGCCAACCTGCACAAGCACTTCGGTGACAACATGCTGTTCAGCTCCCTGGTTGGCGCCGCCCACTGGGACTCGCGCGGTGGCGACAAGAACCTGCCCGGCGCCAAACCCGAAGTCTTCTTCGCCCCCGGCTACTGGGAAAAGCGCGGCAAGGAAGTAGGCAACGCCGAACTGATGCAGAACTTCGCCACACTCTGGGCACCGCTAGTCGCATCAGTCCAGCAATGGATGAAGGTCACTGAAGTGCAAGGCGGGGATGCAGTAGAACGGGTTTACAAGGAGACCCTGCACGGCAAGGTGCAGCCGGATCAGGGCTTGATCCTGAAGCTGTAGACGCTTGCTGACCTGCCTGCGGCGGCCACTATCGAGTAGCGGCCGCAGGGATCCATGCCGGGTCTACGCCCACTACCCCTACAGATCCTGATAACGATTGAGGTCCAGCAAGCCGGCCTCAAGCGGATTGCGCTCTGCGTTACTGCGCTGGAAGTCAGCCATAATCTCCCAGAACCGCGGATGGGTGCGGCGCACGCCCCACCGATCGGCCAAGGCATGCAAGCCGGCCTGCTCACTGATCGCCGACAAGGTCGCGACAAAGTCAGGCAACTGCGCCAGGCTCAGGTCAAAACTGAAGTTGGGATAACTGCCCAGAGTGCCCTCGACCAGCGTCAGCGTATCCTCGTCCGGCAGCAACCGCGCCTCCTCCCCATACAAAAAGGCCACGCTGGCATGCGCGCGGTTATGCAACAGAGTGTAAACCCAGCGCTGCGTGCCATCGGTCACGCGCAAGAAGGTCACTTCCGGCAATAGCGCAATCACCGGCAGGCTGGCGCCATCGGCCAGCGCCAGCGGCTGCAGCAGTGACTCCAGCCGTTGCTGCGCGGCACTGATAGTCGGGCCCGGGCAACTGCCGCTCAGGCACCGATTCAGCCGGTCCGGCGCGCCGCTGACCTGCGCTGTACGCGCCATCAGTAACGCGCTGAAACGGTCCATCACCGCGGTATTGGCCGTGGCACCCTGGTAGTCCATGGCGACCGGTGTTTGCAGATCCGGATCAACATAGGTCACCTTGTGCTTGATCTTCGCCCCGCCCTGATACCAGTGACCGTACAACGCCGCGCGCGACTCTGGCGGCAAATAGCGCAGCAGGTTCTGCTCGGCGCCATTGCGAATCAAGTCAAAATACAGACGGGTCTGGCCCTGATGCGAGACGCTGCCAAACACGTTGAAATTGACCACCAGTTCATAATAGGTGCGCTCCAGCAACGGATAGTCCATCACCCACGCCGTGCGCGGCACCCGGCCCAGCAAGCCACGCACCACCGAGGCGCTGTCGTGATGGCGGACCACGGTCAGCAGTGCATCGTGGTTCCAGTCGTCGCCGTCCCACAGCTCGTCCAGGGTGGCGCCCTGCGGCTTGCGCGCGGCATAGTACTCACCGCGCAGCCCCAGATACGCGTTGCGCTGCGCCTTGTATTCCAGCCATTCGGAGCCCAACGCCAGCAAATTGCTCTTCTGCCCGGGCAGGCCCAGTAACGGATCGACCTGCAGGCGATAGTCCGCATCGTTGATGTAGGCCTCCTGTTCAGGGTCTTCAAACACGATCCAGAACTGGTCACGAATCACATCCGTCGCAATTTGCCCACGGCACACCGGGCCGCGGATAAAGTTGCGCACAAAGAACTCGGCATTATCGAGCAGAAACTGGTAGCGCGCGCTGGCCGGAATCGCCGCGAAGGTAATGAACGGGTTGGCGCGATCGGCATAGCGATAACCGGGCAACGCCTCTACTTGCCACACAGGCTCGAAAAACAGCGTCTCATAGCGCTGCATGCGCGCCTCGTCCAACGCATAAATGATGTGGTTTTTCTCGACAATGACCTCACGCAGCGGCTGCAGGCGATAGTAGAACGCCTGCTCGGGAGCATCATTGGGTCGCACGGTTCGCAGCGGGTTAACCGCCTCACCAGGTGCCGTCGTGGAGCGAACCAGTTGGTAAAACTCGCTGCCCGGCACATCCGGGAAATACAGGTGCGCGGCAAACAGGTGCTCGAACAAATAGCGCGCCACCAACTGTTCACGCTTGCCGGCTTGATTGAGGAAGCCCTCCCAGCGCACGATCACCGCCTGCTCGGCCTCGCCCGGCGTGTAGGCAACCGGGTTAAGCACCGCGCCCTCGGTGATCCACTGGGCGAGCCGCGCGAACTCGTCCTCGGTCAGACCGGTCGCGCCGTAGGGCATGCCACCGTGGGGGTGCTGCTGCGCGTAGTCATCAAACTCGCTCACCGCGGCGCAACTGTCACTGCGTTTGATCCCCACCGTCAGCTCAGCCGGCAAACGGCTATTGGGCGGCAGGGGGTTAGCCCGCCCCAGCTCGATCATGCGGTAGAGCATGGACGCCTCGGGGCCGTTCAGCTCGCCGCCGCCGGAATCATGCAACACCGAGAAAAACCCCTTTCCGCGCCATTCCGCGGTAGAGCCCGCATCCACGCCCAGGCGGGTTGGCGGCATATCTTGCAAACGCTTACCGTCATACACCGGCAATAACGAGCCGCCACGCTCCAGCCCCTCGGCACTGGTCAATTTCAGCTGGCAAGGCGCGTCATAACAGCCATGGCAAGCCATGCATTTATGTTCGAGGATGGGTGCAATATCGCGCTGATAGTCGTAACTCTGGGTTGCCGCCACCACCGGCTGCTCGAGCTGATATTCAGGTTCGCCGCTGCAAGCCGCAGACAGGCAGGCTAGCAAGAGCACCAGCAC
>JAWOGT010000129.1:0-6912 GCA_046496585.1 Halopseudomonas sp. | reverse complement strand
AACCAGCAAGCCCTTGCTCGGCAGATCAGCCAAGTCCTGCCGACCCGCCGCAGCGGCTGGCGGCTGGCGCCGCGCTCGGTTGCGGCGCCGGTCACCTACCTCTGTCAGTGCTTCATGCACTGGTTCGCTTGCCACGGCAGGCTGAACCGTCCGTTTCGGCTTGATAACGTCCTGTTGTGCTCCCACGACGGGAAGCCCGGGAATAAGCATGAATGCCTCGCTTGGCCTGAATCCTGTTGCAGGCCTATGGTGTAACCAACGCCCATTCGCATCCTTTGGGCGCGCGTCTGAATGGCCGCCAAGGGCCACCCTCCCAAGTATTGACCACAACTGTTGATTCTTTATCCAGCCAAATGTGACGAAAGTCATGCTTTTTTACACACAAAGCATTATCAGACTGACAAGACTGGCGTGAAAGCGGCGGTTTCTGTGTGAGGGTGGATCGGTTAACATAACTGCCTTTTTCGAATGGCAGGAGAGTGGCATGACGGTTTATACCCCCGGGCAACGCTGGGTCAGCGACAGCGAATCGGAACTCGGACTCGGTACACTGTTGTCACAGGAAGACCGCTTACTGGTCATGCTGTTTCCGGCCAGTGGTGAAACCCGCCATTACGCACTGCGCAATGCGCCCCTGACCCGGGTGCGCTTCAGCCCGGGCGACAGCATCAGCCACCATGAAGGTTGGCTGATGCTCGTGTCAGATGTGCGCGAAGAGGATGGTTTGCTGGTCTATAGCGGCTTGCGCGAGGATGGCAGCGCGGCTGAATTCCAGGAAACCATGCTGGACAATTTTATCCAGTTCCGCCTGGCCAGCGACCGTCTGTTCGCCAGCCAGATTGATCCGTTGCCCTGGTTCAGCCTGCGCTATGAAAGCCTCAGGCATTACTGCCGCATTCAACAGTCGCCGCTGCTCGGCCTGGCCGGCGTGCGCACCCAGCCCATTGAGCATCAGCTGCACATCGCCAAAGACGTGGCCGATCGCATCGCCCCTCGGGTGTTGTTGGCTGATGAAGTGGGTTTGGGCAAGACGATTGAAGCGGGTCTGATCATCCATCGCCAGCTACAGATGGGCCGGGTGCGCCGGGTATTGATCGTGGTGCCGGAAAATCTCCAGCACCAGTGGCTGGTGGAAATGCGCCGGCGCTTCAATCTGCGCTTTGCGCTGTTCAATCTCGAGCGCTGCCAGGGCGCAGAAGACAACCCCTTCGAGGAAGAACAACTGGCCTTGGTGTCCCTGGAGTTTCTACTCGACAACCCCTTTGCGCGGCAGTGTATGGAAGCCAGCGACTGGGACATGCTGATCGTCGATGAAGCTCATCACCTGGTCTGGCACGACGACAGCCCCAGCGCCGAATACGTCCTGATCGAAGCATTGGCCGAACGTATCCCCAGTGTCTTGCTGCTGACCGCCACCCCGGAGCAGCTCGGGCAGGCCAGCCACTTCGCGCGTCTGCGGCTACTCGATCCCGACCGCTTTCACGACCTGCAGGCCTTCCGTGATGAAACGGCGAGCTACCGTCCGGTCGCAGAGGCGGTGCAGTCCCTGCTTGAGGATGCCGCACTGGACGCCAGCGAGCGTCAGGCCATCAGCCAATGGCTGGGTGGCGGCGCCGATCACCTGCTCGATCAACTGGGCCAGTCCGGCGACAGCGCTACCGACGCGCGGGACAGCCTGGTCCGCCAACTGCTCGACCGGCACGGCACCGGCCGGGTGCTGTATCGCAATACCCGCGCAGCGATTGCCGGTTTCCCCGAGCGCGACCTGCATCAGCACCCGCTGCCCTGCCCCGAGGTCTATCAGGATCTCGAGGGGCGCAGCGCACTTTACCCCGAGGTCAGCTTTCAGGATCTGCCCGAAAGCGCCGAATCCCCCTGGTGGCTGGAAGACCCGCGGGTCGACTGGTTGATCGACACGCTGAAGATGCTCAAGCGTAGCAAAGTGCTGGTGATCTGCGCGCATGCCGAAACCGCCATGGATCTGGAAGGCGCGCTGCGGGTGCTCAGCGGCATTCCGGCCACGGTGTTCCACCAGGGCATGAGCATTATCGAACGCGATCGCGCGGCGGCATTCTTTGCCGAGGAAGAGTTTGGCGCTCAGGTGATGATCTGTTCCGAGATCGGCAGCGAGGGCCGGAATTTCCAGTTTGCCCACCATCTGGTCATGTTCGATCTACCTACCCATCCGGACTTGCTCGAACAGCGCATCGGCCGTCTCGACCGGATCGGCCAACAGCAGCGCATCCAGATTCATGTGCCCTATATCGAAGATACCGCCCAGCAGTACCTGTTCAACTGGTACCACCAGGCGCTGAACGCCTTCGAGGCCACCTGCCCGACCGGCAACGCCATCCAACACCAGTACGGCACCGAACTGCTGCAGCAACTGGATCATCCGCAGAGCCGTGAATGGCAGCAGCTGCTCGAGAATGCCCGTGCCAGCCGCCTGGCCCTGGAGCAGGAAATGCACAACGGCCGTGATCGGCTACTCGAGATTCATTCGCGGGGCCATGGTGATGCCCAGCAGATGATGGCGCGGATCGAGCACCAGGATAACGACCCGCAACTGGCTATTTATATGGAACGGCTGTTCGATGTCTTTGGTGTCGACAGTGAAGACCATTCTGACAACGCGCTGGTGCTGCGCCCCGGCGAACGCATGCTCGACGCTGGCTTCCCGCTTGGCGATGACGAAGGCGTGACCATCACCTATGACCGCGAGACCGCCCTGTCACGCGAGGATATGCAGTTCATGACCTGGGAGCATCCGATGCTGCAGGGCGGAATGGATCTGGTGCTGTCCGGCAGCATGGGTAACAGTGCGGTGGCGGTCCTCAAGAACAAGGGCCTGAAGCCCGGCACGCTGTTGCTCGAGTGTCTGTTCGTCAGTGAAGCCATCGCGCCTCGAGCCCTGCAACTGCAGCGTTACCTGCCACCGACCCCGGTACGCTGCCTGCTGGACATCAACGGCACCGACCTGGCATCCAAGGTCAGCTTCGAGACCCTGGATGGCCAGCTGGACAGCGTGCCCAAACATCTGGCCAGCAAGATTGCCAAAAGCCAGCGCGACGTGGTCCAGGCCATGCTCAATCAAGCCGAAGTGGTTGCCGATGTGCAGCATCGCCAATTGGTCGAGCAAGCCAGTCGCCGCTTTGGACTGGATCTGGATGAGGAGATCGAGCGCCTCAACGCCCTGCGCGCGGTCAATCCGCTGGTGCGTAGCGAAGAAATCGATACCCTCGAGCGGCACAAGACCGAGGGCCTGGCCCAGCTCGGTCATGCCAAAGTGCGCCTGGATGCGATCCGTATGCTGGTCGTGGGTTGATCAGAGCGGGCAAAGCAGCCCAAGAAAGCCCTGCAACTCTTCGCTCTTGGCCATCGCATCGCGATGCCCGAGAGCGATCAGCTCCTGACAGTAATCGGCCTCAAACAGCAAATAACTGACAACGCTCCCGCCGGAGGCGCGGGTCGCGCCGCTGCCGCGCAGGAACGCACGCAATGGCGCTGGCAGCGAGCGCCGATGGCGCGCCGCAATCAGATCCAGCGGCTCACTCGGCGATATGATCAGCACCTCAACCTGTTGCAGACCCTTGCCATGCTGCCGCGCGCCACGGGGCATGTAACCGGCCAGCAGATTCATCCGCTCGAGCAATTCCAGATCTGTTTCCAGATTGTCGACAAAGGTACTGTTGAGCAGATGACCGCCGATCTGTGCCAGTGTCGGCGGCAAGGCGCTGCGCAGGCGCGGGCCACGACGCCCGGCAGCCGGCTCATTGGCCAGGTTGTCGGACACCCCGACGACTAGCACCCGGTCGGCTCCCAGGTGCAATGCCGGGCTGATAGGCGCGCGCTGGCGCACCGCCCCATCACCAAACCACTCGCGATTGAGTTGCACTGGCGCGAACAACAGCGGGATAGCAGACGAGGCCATCAGATGATCAAGCCGCAACGGCGTCTGCACGCCTACCCGGCGATGCCGGTTCCACGGCACAATGCGCTCATGGCCCTGATAGAAACACACCGATTCCGCTGACTGATAACCAAAAGCGCTGACCGATACCGCGCGCAGGTGCCCGCTTAGCAGAGACTCCTCGATCTGGCCAAAATGCAGACTCTTGTCGAGTAACTGTCGCAGTGGCCGATTGTCCAGTAGTGAGGTGGGATGCTTGCGCCCTACTCCCATCAGATTGGCGCCGGTCCAGCGCAGCGCCTGCGCCAGCACCCCGGGCCAGTCGGCACGGTAGACCTGATGGCAGCGAAAGTTTGACCACACGTCATGCATGCGTTGCACCGCGTGGCTGAAATCGCTGGCGTTGGTCGCCAGCGCCAGCGCATTGATGGCTCCGGCCGAAGTGCCACAAATCACCGGAAAGGGGTTGACCTTCTTATCCGGCAGCAGTTCGTTGATGGCTTGCAACACGCCTACCTGGTAGGCGGCCCGGGCGCCACCACCAGACAACACCAGGCCGGTAGTGCCCGGCCCGCAGGCCTGACTATTGTGCTGCTGCGCAGTCACCGGCGTGCCCGGCGACGCTTGGTTTTTTTCGCATAGGGCCGCGGCTCACCCTCGGGCCGCGTTTTGAATCGCCGATGCACCCACATGTATTGCTCCGGTTGCGCCAGAATCGCCTGCTCAACCCACTGATTGATCCGCAGCGCGTCCGCGATCTCGTCCTGGCCGGGGAAGTTCTCCAGCGGGGGGTGCACGATCAACTTGTAGCCCTGGGCGCCGGGCAAGCGGGTCTGGGTAAAGGGAATCACCCGCGCCTTGCCCAGCCGCGCGAAGGTACTGGTTGCCGTGACCGTCGCCGCTGGTACGCCAAACAGCGGCACAAAGACGCTGGCCTTGCGACCGTAATCCTGATCTGGCGCATACCAGATCGCCCGCCCGGCGCGCAGCGACTTGAACATCGCCCGGACATCTTCGCGCTCGATGGCTACGGCGTCTGCGTTTTGTCTTTCCCGGCCGTGGCGCTGCACATAGTCAAAGGCCGGATTGCGATGCTCGCGATACATACCATCAATAGTGGCCTTCTGGCCGAGTAGCGCGGCGCCCAGCTCCAGCGTCGTGAAATGCAGCGACATCAGCACCACACCCTGCCCCGCCGCCCGGGCTTGCTCGAGATACTCCAGCCCCTCGATCTGCGCCAGCCTGGCCAGGCGCTGTTTTGGCCACCACCAGGCCATGGCCATTTCAAACAAGGCAATACCGTTTGAAGCAAAATTGGCCTTGAGTGCCTGGCTGCGGCGCGCTTCGCTCCACGCCGGAAAGCACAGCGCCAGATTCACCTGTGCAATCTGTCTGCGCTCCGGCATCGCCCAATACATGCCCCAGCCAAGCAGCCGGCCAAGCCACAACAAAACCGGATAAGGCAAGCGCACCACCAGCCAGAGAAAGCCCAAACCCAGCCATAGTGGCCAATAGCGCGGATGTAACAGGTCAGGGGTAAAAACCGAACCGCTCATAACGAACTGCTCATAAAGACAACCATCGCCAGTTAAAAGCGCATTCTACCCAAGCAGCGCACCGCTTGCGATCAGCGCGGCCAATCTATATAAGTGTGCGCACTAACTGTGCTCTGTGGATCCAATATGACTGCTGATACAACCCTCGAACAGCTCGAACAAGACCCGGTATTCAATCTCAAGGGTGGCATGCTGACCGTCACCGTGATTGAAGTGGTGCGCCTGGACACCGGACGGTTCGCCAAACAGTTGGCGGAAAAGAAAGAACAAGCGCCTAATTTTTTCAGCGACACACCCGTGGTGATCAGCCTGGAAAAGCTCGACGCGCATATGAACCTCAGCACCCTGGCAGGGCTGTTGCAGATTTGCAAAAACCACGGGCTGCTGCCGGTAGCGCTGCGCGGTGCGGAAAATTTCCGACCGCTGGCACAGCAGAGCGGGCTAGTGCTGATGCCGCCAGGGCGTGGCCGTGACAAACCCTCGGAGGTGGTTGCCGAAGTGCCGCAGCAGGCGCCGGCAGCAGAGACGCCCACCAATGGTGGCGTAGCGAACAAGATCATCACTCAGCCGGTCCGCTCAGGTCAGCAGGTCTATGCGCCGGGCGGTGATCTGGTGGTATTGGCACCGGTCAGCGCCGGCTCGGAATTACTCGCGGACGGCAACATCCATGTCTACGGTCCCTTGCGCGGTCGCGCACTGGCTGGCGTGCGGGGCAATACCGAAGCGCGGATTTTCTGCCAATCACTGGAAGCAGAACTGGTGTCCATCGCCGGGCAATACAAGGTCGCCGAAGACCTGCGCAAGACTCTCTGGAAGCTGGCGACGCAAATCAGTCTGGACGGTGACAGCTTGAAGATAACGCCCCTATGACAGATACTGTGCGACGTTACAGGGTGTCCCGCCAGCCGTAGCCTGAGCCGATATTCAGGCAGATGCGAAACCTCTTTGCAGTGCCGTTGTCAGGGAAATAGCAACCGCACTTCCAACCCCCATTCAACTACCGGACAGGAAGGTCATTTTGGCTAAAGTTATTGTAGTCACCTCAGGCAAGGGCGGCGTGGGCAAAACCACTACCAGCGCTGCCATCGGCACCGGGCTCGCTCTGCGTGGATTCAAAACTGTTATCGTCGACTTTGATGTCGGTCTGCGTAACCTGGACCTGATCATGGGCTGTGAACGCCGTGTGGTCTATGACTTCGTCAATCTGATCAACGGTGACTCGAACCTGAACCAGACCCTGATCAAGGACAAGCGTTGCGACCAGCTGTTCATCCTGCCCGCTTCGCAAACCCGCGATAAAGATGCGCTGACCGAAGACGGCGTCGAGCGCGTGCTCAACGAGTTGAAGGAAACCTTCGACTTTATCGTCTGCGACTCGCCGGCCGGCATTGAGAAAGGCGCGCACCTGGCCATGTATTTTGCCGATGAGGCCGTCGTGGTGACCAA
>JAWOGT010000045.1:0-10209 GCA_046496585.1 Halopseudomonas sp. | reverse complement strand
GCTTTCTGGCGGTCTTCTGCACACCAGATTGACTGCATGATCTTGGCGGATGCCTGGTCGGGACCGCTGCGCGGGAAGGCGGCGTAACGCACCTCGATGCCCAGGTCGTTCAGCTCGTCCACTTCGCTGTGCAGCAACCGGCAGTAACCGCAATCCACATCGGTGAAAATGGTTACGTGAGTTTTCGGATTTTTCGGCGCAAATACCACCAGCTGTTCCGTCGGCAACGCATTGATAACCTCACCGATACCTGCGGCTTCAGCCGCAACCGTCAGGTTGCGCGGCTGCTCGGCACTCAGATCATAGAGTGCGCCCTGGATCAGAAACTGTCCGTCAGCACTGGCATACAGAATCCGCCCGCTGTCGAGCTGCACCTGGTACACGCCGCTCATTGGCGACTCGGAAATTGCCTTGATGGCTACCGGCAGGTCCAGCTTGCTCAAGCTGGCACGAATGGCATCTGCCGGCTCGGCAAAGGCAGCCGTGGCGGTCAACGCAAACAACGAAGCTGCTATCAGTTTCAGGCGCATATCGGGTCCTCTTTACGGCCGCCAAGCTTAGCATGAAAGATCTCACTCACCCACGAGGATGATGGCTAGCGTGCAGATCGCGCAGGCGCTGGCGGGCCACATGGGTATAGATCTGCGTCGTCGACAGATCACTGTGCCCGAGCAGCATCTGCACCACGCGCAGGTCCGCCCCATGATTGAGCAAGTGCGTGGCAAAGGCATGCCGCAGGGTATGCGGGGACAACGGCGTGCGGATACCGGCCTGACCGGCATGCCGCTTGATCCGGTGCCAGAAGGTCTGGCGGGTCATTTCCCGGCCCTGACGGCTGGGGAACAACACATCACTGGGCTGCCCACTGAGCAAGGGCGCACGCCCGGCCTGCAGATAGCGCTGCAACCAGACTATCGCCTCCTCACCCAATGGCACCAGTCGCTCCTTGCTGCCCTTGCCGGTTACCCGGACGACGCCCTGACGCAGATTCAGCTGATCCAGGCGCAGCCCGGTCAGCTCGCTGACGCGCAAGCCGCAGGCATACAGCACCTCCAGCATGCAGCGATCACGCAAGCCGAGACTGTCTTCCGGGTCCGGCGCAGCGAGCAGCGCCTCCACATCGGCCTCGCTGAGCGACTCGGGCAGCGGGCGACCGAGCTTGGGCAGCGCGATATCCAGCGTCGGGTCTTCGTTGATCAGGTTCTGGCGCAGCGCGTGGCGGTAAAACCCGCGCACGCAGGACAGCAGCCGCGCGGTAGAGCGGGCTTGATAACCTTGGCCGATGCGCCAGCCCAAGTGCTCCACCAGATTCGCGCGCCGGGCAATAAGCAGACCCGCGCCGCGTGCCGCCAGCCAACTGGCCAGATGCTCCAGATCGGTGCGGTAGGCTTCCAGCGTTGGCCGCGCCAGCCCGCGTTCAAGCCACAGACTGTCCACATAACCGGCGACGACACGCTGCTCGGCGTCACTGATACTGGCTTTGGGCATGGGGTGCTGCATGGGTCAGAATCCTGCACTGCTGAGGGTCGGCCGGACTAGAGCTGGGTGTACCATCGGACAATAAAAAAGCAGCCCGAAGGCTGCCTTTTCTTGTACCAGAAAGCGAGCTGATCAGCCCAGCTTTTCCTTGATACGTGCAGCGCGACCAGACAAGGCACGCAGGTAGTACAGCTTGGCTTTACGTACATCACCACGACGCTTGACGGTCAGGCTGTCGATCTGCGGCGAGTAGCTCTGGAAGGTACGCTCAACGCCCACACCGCTGGAGATCTTGCGTACGGTGAACGCGGAGTTCAGACCCCGGTTACGCTTGCCGATAACCACGCCTTCAAAGGCCTGCAGACGCGAACGCTCGCCTTCCTTCACTTTAACCTGAACGATCACTGTGTCACCCGGAGAGAACTCGGGTAACTTCCTGCTCATCTGCTCAGCTTCGATCTGGGCAATAATGTTGGACATTTCAAACTCCTGCACAAGCCGTCGGACTTGACTTAATGGTTATCGGTTTCCTGTTCGCGGATAAATTCCGCCAACAGCTGTTGCTGTTCTTTGCTCAGCGTTAAATCCTCGAGCAACGCTGGCCGACGTTGCCAGGTTCTGCCCAGGGACTGCTTGAGACGCCAGCGCCGGATCAGTTCATGATTGCCACTGAGCAGCACCTCCGGTACGCGCCGCTCTTCAAACTCTTCCGGCCGGGTGTAATGCGGACAATCCAGCCACCCTTCCGTAAACGAATCTTCTACCGCTGAATCCGCATGCCCGAGCACGCCGGGAATCAGCCGGGTTACCGCATCCAGGACAACCATGGCGCCCAGCTCACCGCCGGACAACACATAATCTCCAATGGAGATTTCTTCATCGACGCACATCTCGATGATGCGTTCGTCGATGCCTTCGTAGCGCCCGCATAACAGCAGCAGGCTGTCCATCTTGGCCAGCGCCTGTGCCCGTTGCTGGGTCAGCGGCTGGCCCTGGGGTGACAGATAGATCACCCGGGGCGACGAAGGCGCCTTCTGGCGGATCGCCTCAATGGCTTCCAGCAGCGGCTCGACCTTCATCAGCATGCCCGGACCGCCACCAAACGGGCGATCATCGACCGTCCTGTGACGGTCATGGGTATGCTCTCGTGGGTTACTGAACTCGACGCTCAACTGCCCGCGCTTGACTGCTCGACCGGTAACACCGTACTCGGTCAACGCGACAAACATCTCGGGAAACAGCGTCACAACACCGGCCCACACCGGTCAGAACTCCGGATCCCAATCCACCTGCATCACACCTGACTGCAGATCGATGGACTTGACGTACAAATCCGGCAGATAGGGCAGCAGGCGTTCGCGCTGATCCAGGCTACCTTCACAGGGCTTGACTACCATCACATCGTTGGAGCCGGTTTCCAGCAGATGGTCAATACGACCGAGCAACTGCCCGTCGACGGTAACCACCTGCAAACCTTCCAGCTGATGCCAGTAGAACTCACCCTGCTCAAGATCCGGCAAGGCGCCGCGCGCCACACAGATCTCGTAATTCACTAATGCCAGCGCCTGATCCCGGTCATTGACCCCCTCAAGGGCAACTACCAGCACCCGGTTCTGCACCCGGCCTTCGAGCACGGTAACGGTGCGTTGCTCAGCACCCCGCCTGAGTATCCATTCGGGATAGTTCAGGACGTTATCCAGTGGATCCGTTTCGGAATACACTTTCACCGAACCGCGAATACCGTGAACCGACACAATCTTGCCCAGGACCACCAGAGGTGATCCGCTCGACTCCGGCAGACTGGTCATATCAGGCAGCGGCCTGATTTTCCTTCAGCAGAGCAGCAACGCGCTCAGAAGGCTGTGCACCCTGGCTCAGCCAGTAGCTAACGCGCTCCTGGTTGACTGACAGGCGGATTTCAGCGCCATTGGCAACGGGGTTAAAGAAACCTACGCGCTCAACGAAACGACCATCACGGGCGTTGCGGCTGTTGGCGACAGTCAGGTGATAGAAAGGGCGCTTCTTGGAGCCACCACGAGCTAGACGAATGGTTACCATGTGGACATCGTTTCCTGTATTTGAGTAACGCTCATTGATTCATTACGGGCGGTAAGACCTGCAGCAAAGACGCAGCAAAGACCCTTATACCCGAAAGGTCGCGTATTCTACGGAATATCGCGGCCATTGAAAACTGTTTTTTGCTCAGGCGCTGTACGGCAGGCGCTCAGAATTTGGGCATACCGCCACCAGGGGGCAACATGCCACCACCCCCTCCGCCGCCCATCCCGCCCATACCGCGCATCAGCTTGGCCATACCGCCCTTGCCGCTGACCTTCTTCATCATCTTCTGCATTTGCTTGTGCTGCTTGATGACGCGGCCGATATCCTGGATCTGCGACCCGGAACCCACGGCAATGCGGCGCTTGCGCGAGCCGCTGATGATATCCGGGTTGCGGCGCTCCTGCGGGGTCATGGAATTGATGATCGCTTCCATCACCTTGAATTGCTTCTCGGCCTGAGTCTGCGCATTTTCCATTTGTGCCGGATTGATCTTGCCCATCATCGGCAGCTTGTCCATCATCGAGCCCAGGCCGCCCATGCCGCGCATCTGCTGCAACTGGTCACGGAAGTCCTCAAGATCAAAACCCTTGCCCTTCTTGAGCTTCTTGGCCAGCTTCTCGGCCTTGTCCTTGTCGAGCTTGTGCTCCGCTTGTTCGATCAGGCTGAGCACATCGCCCATGCCGAGGATGCGCGAGGCGATCCGGTCAGGGTGAAAGACTTCCAGCGCGTCGGTCTTCTCGCCCATGCCGAGAAACTTGATCGGCTTGCCGGTAATGTGTCGTACCGACAACGCCGCACCCCCGCGGGCGTCACCATCGACCTTGGTCAGAATGACACCGGTCAGTGGCAATGCCTCGTTAAAAGCCTGGGCGGTAGTGGCTGCGTCCTGACCGGTCATGGCGTCAACCACGAACAGGGTTTCAGACGGCTTGGCGGCAGCATGCACCGCGCGGATCTCGTCCATCATGTCAGCATCGATGGCCAGCCGACCGGCGGTATCGATAATCAGCACGTCCATAAAGCGGCTGCGCGCTTCGCGCATCGCCGCCTCAACAATGGCTATTGGCTTCTGCCCGGCATCGGACGGAAAGAAGGTAACGTCCACTTCCTTGGCCAGGGTTTCCAGCTGTTTGATGGCCGCCGGACGATAGACGTCGGCGCTGACCACCATGACCTTCTTCTTCTGCCGTTCGCGCAGGTGCTTTGCCAGCTTGGCTACAGAGGTGGTCTTACCGGCACCCTGCAAACCCGCCATCAGGATCACCGCCGGCGGGGTCACCGCCAGGTTGAGGCCGACAGCCTCGCCCATGACCGCTTCCAGCTCGGCCTTGATGATCTTGACGAACACCTGGCCCGGCGACAGGCTGCGGGAGACCTCCTGGCCCACGGCGCGATCACGCACCTGGTCAACAAAAGCCTTGACCACCGGCAGCGCGACGTCGGCCTCGAGCAGCGCCATGCGCACTTCGCGCAGGGTGTCTTTAATGTTGTCTTCAGTGAGCTTGGCGCGGCCCGTCACACCTTGCAGGCTGTGCGTGAGGCGTTCGGTAAGATTGTCGAACATCGGTCGGTCTCCTAAGCTTCCGTACCCCGAATCGGTGGGGTGAAGCGATCAAGCGCACGAGTATACCCTGAGCACCCGGCGGATGACAGGGAAGCGCTTTAACCGCGGCCTGGCTTGTGCCACACTTGAGCTCTATCGATTCTCACCCGCAGGGACGTATGACAGCCCTTACCCCCAGTCTGCTGGCCGCTATTCTTTATTTTAGTGGCAGCTTCTATCAGTTGCGTTGCCTGGGCAAGCGCCTGGCCGTCAATGTCAATCTGCTGCGCGCCATCGGCGTGGTTGCCCTGGTCGCCCATGCGGGCAGCTTGTACATTCAGTTGTTCACCGACGAAGGTCTGTCGCTGGGGCTATTCAACACCGCCTCGCTGGTGGCCTGGCTGGTGATCGCCATTACGCTGCTGTCCAGCATCAGGGTCCCGGTTGCCAGCTTGCTGCTCGGGCTGTTCCCGCTGGCCTTCATAACCGGATTGCTTGCCTGGCTATTCCCCAACCATGGCACCACCCTGGTGCCTGCCGAAGGCATGCTGGTGGTGCACATCCTGCTGTCAATTTTGGCCTACGGCATCCTCACCATCGCCGCCTTCCAGGCCAGTCTGCTGGCCATCCAGAACTACCAGCTCAAGCATAAACGCCCGACGCGCTTCATCCGCACTTTCCCGCCACTACAGACCATGGAACGCCTGTTGTTCAAGTTCCTGCTGTGTGGCGAAATCCTGCTGACGTTGGCGCTGACTTCCGGCTTCCTGTTCCTGGACAACATGTTTGCCCAGGGCGTGGCGCACAAGACTTTCCTGTCGTGTTTAGCCTGGGTGGTATTCGGCATTCTGCTCTGGGGTCGGTATTTCCGCGGCTGGCGCGGTAGCAACGCGATCCGCTGGACGCTGGCCGGCTTTTTACTTCTGGCGCTGGCGTATTTCGGTAGCAAGCTGGTGCGTGAATTTCTCTTGCCGGTATGATGACCACCCTAGCGCTTCTGAGGTAACCACTTGAACGACGCACATACCAGTTTTCTGCTGATGACCCTAGCGGTCCTCATCGTCTTGTCGGCTTTTTTTTCCAGCTCCGAAACCAGCATGATGAGTCTCAACCGCTACCGGCTCAAGCACCTGACCAAAGAAGGACACAAGGCCGCCAAACGAGCTTCGCGGCTGCTGGAACGTCCGGACCGTCTGCTCGGAACCATTCTGGTTGGCAACAATATTGTCAACATTCTGGCCGCGTCTATTGCTACCGTGGTCGCGACCCAGATATGGGGCGAGGCTGGCATCGCCATTGCGACCATTGGCTTGACCATCGTCATTCTTATCTTCGGCGAAATAACGCCCAAGACACTGGCCGCTCTGCGCCCTGAACTGATCGCTTTCCCAGCCAGTTTCATCCTCAATATCCTGCAGAAAATCCTCTACCCGGTGGTCTGGATCTGTGGCATGGTCAGTAACGCCCTGCTCAGGCTGATCGGCGTGAACACCAGCGACACCAATGGCGACCAGCTGAGCACGGAAGAGCTGCGCACGGTGGTCCGCGAAGCGGGCCTGGGCATGACCCGCAGCAGACAGAATATGCTGCTGGGCATCCTCGATCTGGAAAAAATGAACGTCAACGACATCATGGTCCCGCGCAACGAAGCCGTGGGTATTGATCTGGATGATGAACTGACGATCATCAACAACCAGTTGCGCACCTGCCATCACACCCGCCTACCGGTATTCCAGGGCGACATCAATAACGTCATCGGCATTGTGCATATGCGCTCGATTGCTCGCCTGCTGAGTCGCAGTGAGCTGACCAAGGAAGCACTGGTCAGCGCCTGCAAGGAACCTTACTTCGTCCCAGAGAGCACACCGCTGCACACCCAGCTGTTCAATTTTCAGAAGCAGAAGCGGCGGATCGCCATTGTCGTTGATGAATATGGTGACGTGATCGGCCTGGTGACCCTGGAAGATATTCTTGAAGAGATCGTCGGCGAGTTCACTACCGACATGATGCTGCCCAGCCAGGATATTCATCCGCAGGACGATGGCACCGTCGTCATCGAGGGCGCCAGCGCGATTCGTGCCATCAACCGTCAGCTGAAATGGAAGTTGCCCGCAGACGGCCCGAAAACACTCAACGGACTGATTACCGAGCAACTGGAAAGTATCCCGGAGACCAGTGTGTGCCTGACCATCGGCCGCTACCGCATGGAAATCCTGCAGACCAAGGACAATATGGTCAAAAGCGTGCGCGTCTGGGATAGAGCGCTGGACGGTCACGTAGAAGAACAGGACGAGCTAGTATCCAAGGCCGACCAGCCTGACTGAATCAGGCAGGCCAGAATGCCCGCCGCCCACAGCTGATAGCCGCAGGCCGATGGATGATAACCGTCGCGCGCCAGGTAATGCGCCGCGAACGCCAACGGCATCGCGGCATGCAGCGCCTGTGCGGCTGCGCAGCAACGCCGGGCGTCGCGATCCAGCAACCCTGCGCGCAGCCCAAACCAGCCCCGCAAGGGTTGCGGCAGGGCGCTGAACTCGCCGAGCGGCGGTACCGCCGTCAAGAGTACCTGGCCTGCCTTGCCAGCGAAGTAATCGATCAATTGAAGCAACTCTCGACGCCAACGCCAGCGTGGCGTCAGACGCGTCGTATCGTTGACGCCCAACGCAATCACCACTAGATCCCAGCGTTGATCTGCCAGCGTGGGCAGCAATTGCTGACAACACACCGCCGCCGTTGCCCCATTGCGCCCACAGGCCTGCCAGCTCACCTGCCGCGACCAGGTATTGGCGACCTGCTGAGCAAGCTGCCCGCAGAGTGCCTGTTGCTGCGTTTCGACGCCCACCCCGGCTGCCGTGGATTCACCGATGACCAGTAGCCGCAAGGCAGTAGAAGCCGGGACCAAGTCTGAGTGGGCGGGGAAGCAGATACCCTGCCAAGGCGGGGCGGCATCCGGCATACGCACTGCATGCGTCCTGACCCACAGCGCCTGCGGTAACAGCAAAGGCAGCGCGGGGGCTGCCAGATACCACCAACCACTCAGAGCGTGATCTCCACGCTGGCGGCCACCCGCACCGCTTTCTCGCGCGCCGCTGCAGTGCTTTCATCGCGCGCCAGCGCCACACCCATGCGCCGCTGCCCCTCCACTTCCGGCTTGCCAAAGAGTCGCAACTGCGTATCGGCTTCGGTCAGGCTCTGGTGCAGATTGCCGTAGCTGACAGCGCTCGACTCGCCCTGCACCAGGATCACCGCCGACGCGGAAGGCCCCAGCTGGCGAATACCCGGAATCGGCAGCCCCAGTATCGCCCGGGCATGCAGGGCGAACTCGGACAGGTCCTGGGAAATCAGCGTGACCATGCCCGTATCATGCGGGCGTGGCGAGACCTCACTGAACCACACCTCGTCAGCCTTGATAAACAACTCCACACCAAACAAGCCGCGGCCGCCAAGCGCCTCGGTCACCGCCAGGGCAATGCGCTGGGATTCGGCCAGCGCCGTCTCGCTCATCGCCTGCGGCTGCCAGGACTCCTGATAGTCACCGCCTTCCTGACGATGTCCAATCGGCGCGCAAAAACTGGTGCCGTCAATATGGCGAACCGTCAGCAGCGTGATTTCGTAATCAAAGTCGACAAAACCTTCAACAATCACCCGCCCCTTTCCAGCGCGGCCACCAGACTGGGCGTGATCCCAGGCGGTGCGCAGGTCTTCCTGACGGCGCAACAGCGACTGGCCCTTGCCGGAGGAGCTCATCACCGGTTTGATCACACAGGGCAGACCCACGCTGGCAACCGCCGCCGCATAGTCTTCAAAGGTATCGGCAAAGCGAAACGGCGAGGTCGGCAGATGCAGTTCTTCGGCGGCCAGGCGGCGGATACCCTCGCGATCCATGGTCAGCCAGGCGGCCCGCGCAGTGGGGATGACCTTGTAGCCTTCGTTCTCCATGGCGACCAGGGTGGGCGTGGCGATGGCTTCGATTTCCGGCACGATATAGTCCGGCTGCTCGGCTTCGATCACCTCACGCAGCTGCTGGCCATCGAGCATATTGATCACATGCCGGCGATGGGCAACCTGCATGGCCGGCGCGTTGTCGTAGCGGTCCACGGCAATGGTCTCGCAACCCAGTCGCTGCAACTCGATCACCAGTTCCTTGCCCAACTCACCCGCGCCGAGCAACATCACCCGGGTGGCGTTCTCGGCGTGGGGCGTTCCTATCTTGGCCATGCGCTACATCCTTAACTAATGTCTGGGCTGAACCACAGGCCTTGGGCTCTGGCTCGGGACTCACAGAGTAACAGCACCTCGCGGCGCCGGGCATCCGTCATGCGGCCCCACAGGGTTATTTCTTCACCGCTGCGCTGGCAACCGATGCACAGATTTTGCTCGTCCAGTGCGCAAACACCGATACAGGGCGACTTGACCGCAGCGGGCTGCATCAGTCTTGCTGCACCTGCAGGTCGCGGCGGTAACGCTGGGCGTTATGCACGTAATGCGCGGCACTGGCTTCAAGCATCTGCTTCTGCGGCTCGGTCAGTTCACGCACGACCTTGCACGGCGAGCCGACCACCAAAGACCCATCGGGTATTACCTTGCCCTCAGGCACCAGCGCATTAGCGCCGATGATGCAATGCTTGCCGATCCTGGCGCCGTTAAGGACCACTGCGTTGATGCCGATCAGGCTGTAATCACCCACGCTGCAGCCGTGCAGCATCGCATTGTGACCAACCGTCACGCCCTTGCCCAGCGTCAGCGGAAAGCCGGCATCGGTGTGCATCACCGCGCCATCCTGCACGTTGCTGTGCTCACCGATGAGAATCAGTTCCATATCACCGCGCAGCACCGCGCCAAACCAGACGTTCGCGCCTTGCTCCAGGCGCACCTTGCCAATCACGGCTGCCGTGTCGGCAATCCAGGCGTCATCAGCCATTTCAACACGGTCATTACCCAAGCTGTACTTCATGTGCGCTCCTGTTTGCGATCTTCATCAAAGGGGGTGTGCAGGGGAATGTCGGCATCAAAAGCGACATTCATGAACTCGACCAGCATCAGGGCCGTGAGCCCCCAGATCTTGTGGCCTTCATAACGGTAACTGGGTACGTACCAACTGCGCCCTTGGTAGTCAATACGGTGAG
>JAWOGT010000030.1:0-4584 GCA_046496585.1 Halopseudomonas sp. | reverse complement strand
ATTGGCACTATTCAGTCGACCGCCGAGGTGGTGGCCGAATTGAAGCGCGACTATCTGGCCGCCAAGGCGCGCCTGTGCGGCCAACCAGGCTAAGCGAGCGGGCCGCCGCTTAGTCGTCCTTGCGCAGATCTTCCGGAATATCCGGCTTGGGTATGGGCCCGGGGCGTTTGCCCTGCCCGGCCCGGTACTGGCGCAGCTGGAACACGTAGGCCAAGACCTGCGCGACCGCCAGATACAGCCCCGAAGGGATCTGCTGGTCGAGCTCGGTACTGTAGAACACCGCCCGCGCCAGGGGCGCTGATTCCAGCACGATAATCTCGTGCTCAGCGGCCACTTCACGGATCCGCAGGGCGGTGAAGTCAGCGCCCTTGGCGATCACGATCGGCGCGCCGGAGTTGATCGGATCGTACTTCAGCGCCACGGCATAATGCGTCGGGTTGGTGATCACCACATCGGCCTTGGGCACCTCGCCCATCATGCGCCGCTCGGCCATCTCGCGCTGCAACTGGCGGATGCGCGATTTGACCTCGGGCTTGCCTTCGGAATCCTTGTACTCGTCCTTGACCTCCTGTTTGGTCATCATCATTTTCTGCTTGTTATCCCAGAGCTGAAACGGGATATCCACCGCCGCAATCAGGATCAACGAGCAGGCCAGAAACAGCAGAGCGCTGCCCAGAATCTTGCCACTGTGGGCAATCGCGTCCGGCAGGGGTTGCCGGTCCAGGGTCAGCAACTGATCCTGATACAGGTTCAGTACCAGCAGCGCCGTGACCAGCACCACCAGGAATTTGGCCAGCGCCTTGAGCAACTCGACCAGCGCCTTGATGGAAAACATCCGCTTCAGGCCCGCCAGCGGGTTCATCCGCTCGAACTTGGGCGCCATCGACTTGGCACTCAGCAGCCAGCCACCGAGCAGAATCGGCCCGACCAGGGCGGCGATCAGCAACATGAAAAACAGTGGCCCGATCACGTCCAGACCCATACGCACCGAGGCCAACAACTGCAGCCCCATGCTGTCGGTGCTGTACAGGGCTTCGCGCTCGATGCTGAAGTTGAAACGCATCAGATCCAGCAGGCGCCGCCCCATTGCCGGCCCGAACATGATCAGACCGGCCGCCGAGACCATCACCACCGCCAGCGTATTGAGCTCCTTGGAGCGCGCAATCTGGCCCTTGTCACGCGACTCCTTGAGACGTTTCTCGGTGGGGTCTTCGCTTTTGTCCTGGCCGCTGTCCGATTGCTCTGCCATCAGCTGGCCCCTACCAGGCCGCGCAGCCAGAGCAGCGTTTCGGTGGTCACCACCTGATACTGCTCGGCGACGCTGCCCAACAACACCCAGATGATAAACAGGCCAAAGATCAGTGTCAGCGGAAAGCCGATGGAGAAAATATTCAGTTGCGGCGCGGCGCGCATCATCACCCCGAACGACAGGTTGACGATCAGCAGCGCGGTGATGGCCGGCAGACCGACCAGTAGCGCAGCCGAGATGACCCAGGAAAAGCGCAACACCAGCGCCATAAAATCACTGGCCTGCAACGTCTCGCCGATGGGCAGCGTGGTGAAGCTCTCGACCATCACTTCGATCACCACCAGATGCCCGTTCATGGCCAGGAACAGCAAGGTGACCAACATGGTAAACACCTGGGCGACCACCGCCACCGAAATGCCCATGCTCGGATCGTTCATCGAGGCAAAACCCAGGCCCATCTGCATCGCCACTATCTGCCCGGCCAGCACGTGAATCTGAAACAGCAGTTGCAAGGCAAAGCCCATGGCTACGCCAATCAGAATCTGCTCGGCAATCATCAGCCAGGTAGCCAGCGACAGCGGATCAATCATCGGCGCCGGCGGAATATGCGGGGCAATCACCGCGGTAATCGCCAGGGCCAGGAACAGGCGGATGCGCACCGGCACCAGCTGCGTACCGATCACCGGCATGGTCATCATCACGCTGCCAATCCGGAACAGCACCCACAGGTAGCCCATCACCCATTGGGTAATGGCTGCGCTGGACAGCTCGATCATCAGCCGATCAGTCCGGGGATATTCCGATAGAGCCGATCGGTGAACTCGATCAGTTGGGTGACCAGCCAGGGCCCCAGCCAGATCAGCGTCATAAAGGTGAACAACAGGCGCGGCAGAAAGCTCAGGGTCTGCTCGTTGATCTGCGTGGCGGCCTGGAACATGGCCACGATCAGACCCACGACCAGGCTCGGCAACACGATCATCGAGACCATCACCGTGGTCAACCACAGCGCCTGGCGAAACAGGTCAACCGCTACTTCCGGGGTCATCGACAGGCTCCTAAGTCAGCGCAAAGCTGGCGGCCAGGGTGCCGATGATCAACGCCCAGCCGTCCACCAACACAAACAGCATGATCTTGAACGGCAGCGAAATGATCAACGGCGAGAGCATCATCATACCCATGGCCATCAGCACACTGGCGACCACCAGATCGATCACCAGAAACGGGATAAAGATCATGAAGCCGATCTGAAAGGCGGTTTTCAACTCGGAAGTAACAAAGGCCGGCACCAGGATGTGAAAGGGCACGTCATCCGGGCTGGCCAGATCCGTGCGCCGGGCCAGGCGTACAAACAGCTCCAGATCGGTTTCCCGGGTTTGCGCCAGCATAAAACCGCGCAGCGGGATGCTCGCCGCATCCACGGCTTGCTGGGGCGTCAGCTCCTCGGCCAGATACGGCTGCAACGCCGTTTCATTGATCCGCTCGAACACCGGCGCCATCACGAACAGGGTCAGAAACAACGCCAGACCGACCAGAATCTGACTCGACGGTGACTGCTGCAAGCCCAGCGCCTGGCGCAGAATCGAGAACACGATAATGATCCGCGTGAAGCTGGTCATCATCATCACGAACGCCGGGATAAAGGTCAGTGCCGACATCAACAGCAGAATTTGCAGGCTGACCGAGTAGGTCTGCTCGCCTTCCTGATCGGTACTCAGGGTGATTGCCGGCATGCTCAACGGGTCGGCTGCGCTTTGCGCCAGCACCGTTGGGGCCAGCAACAGCAGGCCCAACAGCAGCCAGCGGATCATGCCTTGGGCTCCCGCTTGAGCAGACCGCGCAGGGTGCGGGCAAACTCCGACGGCATGGCGCCGCCCGCGGCCAGCTCGGCCACCGGCTCCTCGAACACATGCAAGGTGTTGATGCGGCCCGGTGAGGCGCCCAGCAACAATTGCTGGCCGCCGACGTCAACCAACAGCAGCCGGTCGCGCGGCCCCAACGGCAGGCTGCTGACCAGGCGGATATGCTGACCGCCCTGGGGTGCCAGCGGCCCGACCCGGCGCATCACATAGCCCATCAGGAAGATCAGCCCGACCACCAGCAACAGACCGCCGCCCAGTTGCGCCAGCTGGCCGATCAGCGAGATCTGGCTGGGCGCCGGCGCCGCGTCGGCCTGCGCCCACACCGCCACTGAAGGCAATGCCGCGAGGATAAAGACCATGCTGGCAGCGACGTTCATCAGCGCAGTTTCTTGATACGTTCGGAAGGGCTGATCACATCGGTCAGGCGAATACCGAACTTCTCGTTAACCACCACCACTTCACCATGCGCAATCAAGGTGCCGTTGACCTTTACATCCAGCGGCTCACCGGCCAGCCGGTCGAGCTCGACCACCGAGCCCTGGTTCAGCTGCAGCAGGTTGCGGATGGTGATCTCGGTATTGCCGACCTCCATGGAAATGGTCACTGGAATGTCCAGAATCACATCCAGGTTCGGGCTGTCGCTGCCATCGAAGTAGTCGCCACCGCCACCGCCGCCGCTGGGCGCCTTGAATTCTTCCATCGGCATGCGTGGCGAGCTATTGGCGCTGGCCAGCATGGCATCGATATCGTCCTGATCGGTATCCCCGGCTTCATCCAGCGCCGCAGCCCACTCGTCCGCCAGTGCCTGCTCCTCTGGGGTGACTTCGTCGGACTTCTTGTCATCAGCCATCTTGTTCTTCCTCTACACGCATTAAGCAGTCCGTCGGGCCCTAGCGAGGGCGCACGATCGGTCCCAGAATTTGCAATGCCAGATTACCCTTGACCGAGCCCAGCTTGGCCTTGAAGGTCGGCACACCATTGGCACAGAGCACCATGTGCTCCGGCAGCTCCACCGGGATCACGTCACCCGGCTGCATGCTCAACAGATCCCTGAGCTTGAGCTGGCGGCGCACCACCGTGGCACTCAGCGGCACCTTGGCCGCGGTAATCTCTTCACGCAGGGCCTTGACCCAGCGCTCGTCATGTTCGTCTACGTCCGACTGCACACCGGAATCCAGCACTTCACGCAGCGGCTCGATCATCGAGTAGGGGAAGGTAATGTGCATGTCACCGCCGCCGCCATCGAGCTCGATGTGGAAGGTCGAGACCACCACCACTTCGCTGGGGCTGACGATATTCGCCAGGGCCGGATTGACCTCGGAGTTGACATACTCGAAGTTGACCTCCTGCACCGCCTGCCAGGCTTCCTTCAAATCCAGGAAGGCCTGATCCAGGACCATGCGCACCACACGCAGTTCGGTGGGCGTGAATTCGCGGCCCTCGATCTTCGCGTGCCGACCGTCACCACCGAAAAAA
>JAWOGT010000173.1:0-7052 GCA_046496585.1 Halopseudomonas sp. | reverse complement strand
CGCGACGATTGGCAATAATGGACGCATCGGCACCGAGCTCGTCGCGGACCAGCTTCATCGCCTGGCGCATGTCTGCGGCAAAGAACCGTTTTACTTTCATGGCTGACCCATCCTTTAAATTCGTTTAACAGACGCGCTAAGCGTGGCTGCCTGGTGCTCGCGCTGGCTGAAGCGCTGGTGCTGCGCCTGCTAGCTTTGGCCTACCGTCGCGACAATGGTGACCTGCTTGCTGTCCGGTATTTCCTGGTAGGACAGCACGTGGGCACCGGGCGCCGCGTAACGGACAAACTTGGCCATCATGCCGCGAACCGGACCAGCCACCAGCAGTATCGCTGGCTTGCCCTGCACTTCCTGGCGCTGTACCGCATCGGCCAGTGAGCGCTGCAACTTTTCCGCCATGCCCGGCTCCAGCATGATGCCGTCATCACCACCCTGCCCGGCCTTCTGTAAACTCTGTAGCAATATCTGTTCCAACCTGGGCTCCAAGGTGATCACCGGAAGCTCCGAGTCAAGCCCGACAATGCTTTGCACGATCGAACGCGATAACGCGACCCGAACGGCCGAGATCAATGCGCCAGGATCTTGACTCTTGCCGGGCTGGTTGGCGATGGCTTCGGCAATGGTGCGAATATCGCGTACCGGCACCTGTTCCTGCAGCAGCCCCTGCAACACCTTGAGCAGACCGGACAGCGAAATCATCCCCGGCACCAACTCCTCGGCCAGCTTCGGCGACGCCTTGGCCAGCACTTGCAGCAACTGCTGGACCTCCTCGTGACCAATCAATTCATGCGCGTGCTTGTTGAGAATCTGGTTCAGGTGCGTGGCCACCACGGTGCTGGCATCAACCACGGTATAGCCGAGTGATTGCGCCTGATCCTTCTGCATGGGCTCGATCCAGATGGCGTCCAGCCCGAATGCCGGATCCTTGCCGGCCAGACCCTTGATCTCGCCAAACACCTGGCCCGGATTGATCGCCAGTTCGCGATCGGGGTACACCTCGGCCTCGGCCACACCCACACCCATCAGGGTCACGCGGTAGGCATTGGGCGCCAGATCCAGGTTGTCGCGGATATGCACCGAGGGCATCAGGAAGCCCATGTCCTGCGAGAGCTTCTTGCGCACGCCCTTGATCCGCGCCAGCAATTGCCCACCCTGGTTGCGATCCACCAGCGGAATCAGCCGATAGCCGACTTCCAGGCCAACCATATCGACCGGTGTCACGTCGTCCCAGCCCAGCTCGCGGGTTTCCGGGCGCGGCAAGGCGGGCACCTCAGTGGCCTTGCGCTCGACTTCCTGCTCGGCGTTCTGCTTCAGCCGTTGGCGGTTGGCAATGAAATAGGCGGCACCGGCGGCCAGAAAACCGAGACTCAGAAAGGAGAAATGCGGCATGCCGGGAATCAGACCCATGACGATCATGATTGCCGCGGCAATCGCCAGGGCCTTGGGCGAGGCAAACATCTGGCGGTTGACCTGCGCGCCCATATCCTCGGAGGTGGATACCCGCGTCACCATGATCGCCGCCGCGGTAGAGAGCAGCAGCGAGGGGATCTGGGCAACCAGGCCATCGCCGATGGTCAACAACACGTAAATCCGACCCGCATCGGCGAAACTCAGGCCGTGCTGCGCCATACCGATGGCCAGGCCACCGATAATATTGATAAACAGAATCAGCAAACCGGCGACCGCATCACCGCGCACAAACTTGCTGGCACCGTCCATGGAGCCGTAGAAATCGGCTTCCTGGGCGACTTCAGTGCGCCGCAGCTTGGCCTGTTCCTGGTCGATCAGACCGGCATTCAGGTCGGCATCGATGGCCATCTGCTTGCCGGGCATGGCGTCCAGGGTGAAACGCGCGCTGACTTCCGAAATCCGCCCGGCACCCTTGGTCACCACCACAAAGTTGATGATCATCAGGATCGCGAACACCACCAGACCGACCACATAGTTGCCGCCGATGACCACTTCACCAAAGGCCTGGATCACCTTGCCGGCCGAATCACCGCCCTCATGCCCGTACAACAGCACGACCCGGGTAGAGGCCACGTTCAGCGCCAGGCGTAGCAGGGTGGCAATCAACAGAATCGTCGGAAAGACGGCAAAATCCAGCGGCCGCAACGCATAGGCACAGACCAGCAGCACCACCAGCGACAGGGCAATATTGAAGGTAAAGAGCACGTCGAGCAGGAACGGCGGCACCGGCAGCATCATCATGCCCAGCATCACCAGCAGCAGAATGGGTACGCCCAACGCGCCATGCCGCAATCCGGACAGATTGCTGCGGACATTACTCATCATTTCTGCGCGGTCTACGGCCATGCCTAGAAGATTCCCAGATCAATTTATTGACGCTACATCACGGTTAACTACCTGCAACGCAAATTCCGTTCCAGCTAACCATTTATTTGTTTGCAGGCGGTGCCGAGCAAAACCCGGTGCTATGCTTTTGGTAGCCTTGCGCTATTTATGGTAATGGCCCTCTATACCGTTATGGCTGAAACCGTTATGCCAAAACAGTTAATCCAAAACACTGATGAAACCGGTAAGCCACCATGCCAGGGACGTATCCGCTGAAAACCAAGGCGTCCGGCATGATCAGCATCCAACGCTTAATCATGTTGATTCTCAGCCTGCTGGTAGCGCTGCTGATCCTCGGTATGTGGCTGATGTCCAGCCTGAACCTGGGCTTGGCCCAGGAGGCCATGGCCGATTTACGCCAACGCCAGATTACCGACACCTTCTACGCTAACCTCGACCGCATTAATGCCCACCACCAGCACATGCAGCACAATACTGAAGACCTGGCCCGTCTCGGCGAGCTCTACCATCGCCTGCACCCCAGCCCTGGCCGGTTTTCCCCGGCGCAACTGCGGCTTAGCCTGAAGCAGGCGCTGACGGACTCCCCAGAGGCTTACGCCAGCGTGCTGTTTTATCAACCCGGCGCGATCGGCGAGCACGCTTGGGGTATGCGCGCCTACCGCGACGCGGCGCAGATCCTCACCGCCACCTCCGCTGGCGGCTTCTACACTCCCTACGGCTATTCACACATTTTTCAACAATTAGCTGACGGGGATCAGGCTACCCGTCGCTATCACTGGACCTCGGCTTATCACCAGACGCACATCGACCATCTCGTGATCAGCCTGAGCACCTTGATGCGCAGCGGCGATGGCCAGCCATTGGGTATCGCCTCCACGGATTGGCGCGCCGACGACCTGGTCGACCTGGTCAGCCGAGTGGATATCACGCCAGGCACCTTCTCGTTTCTGCTCGACAACGAGAATCACTACCTGTCCAGTCTGCCGCTGGCCAACAAGGCAGAGCACGCGCAACTTTTAATCGAGCGCATCACCGCCAGCCAGTTACCGGCGCGGTTGCCGCCGCAGGCGGCACCCGCACTCCTGCGCAACCCGCTGCTGCCAGCGACGCTGCAGCAATTGACGGTCGAGGTAGGCGGCGACGACTATGTATTGTTATTCGCGCACACCCAGGCCGGCATGGTCTTCGGCATCGGCGTACCGCAGAAGGAAATTGATGCCGCATTAACGCCCATGCGCGACCGCAACCTGCGCATCGTGGCGCTCACCGGCAGCATATTGCTGGTCCTCTCGGCGCTGATTCTATTCATGGTGGCCATCACCTTGCGGCGACTGCGTACGCTGTTTACCGACCCCCTGACCAACTTGCCCAACCGCGAGCAATTACTGGTGGACCTGCGCAAGGCCCACGCTGCCAGCCTGATACTGCTGAATATCGACGACTTCAAGGAGCTGAACGACTTCTATGGGCATGAGTGCGGCGATCACGTCATCGCCCTGTTAGCCGAGGCATTACAGCGCCACCTGCAGCAACACGCCACTTGGTCCAATAGCCGCCTGTACCGGATGCCGGCAGATGAACTGGCGATCTGGATTCCCGGCAACCACAGCCAGCCCCAGCTGGAGGCCCGGCTGGCCAGCCTGAAAGCCTTTGTCGATGCGCTGGGCATCGATTGGGAAGGTCAGCAGATCTCGTTGCATGCCAGCATGGGCCTGGCCAGCACGCGCCTGCCGGACGGCAATCGGTTGCCCAGCGAACTGTTGCTGCCCAGTGCCAATATTGCGCTGAAGTTGGCCCGTATGCGGCAGAGCAGCTACCTGATCTACGACCCCGCGTACCGCGTTCGGGAAAACTACCAACACAACCTGATCTGGGCCAACAAACTCAAAGCCGCGCTGGATGAACACCGTGTAGTGCCGTTCTTCCAACCTATCATTGACCTGAGCAGCGGGCGCATCCTCAAATTCGAGTGCCTGGCACGGATGATCGATGAGACCGGCCAGCCGATCAGTCCCTCGCAGTTTCTGCCGGCAGCGAAAAAGATCCATCTGTATCGGTTCATTACCCGCTGCATGATCGAGCAATGCTTTGCCCGCTTCGCCGAGAACCAATACGAATTCTCGCTGAATCTGTCCTGTGAAGATCTGCTTGACCCGCAGCTGTCCGCCGAGATCATCGCCCGCCTGGAAACCAGCGGCATGGCCGAGCGGGTCATTTTCGAAATTCTCGAATCCGAAGGCATTGAAAACTATCCGCCGGTGCGCCTGTTTATCGACCAGGTCAAAGCACTGGGCTGCCGCATCGCGATTGACGACTTCGGTACCGGCTACTCGAACTTCGAGCACCTGCTGCGCTTGAATGTCGATCTGATCAAGATCGATGGCAGCCTGATACGTCAACTCGATAGCGATGCCAACGCCATAACACTGACCCGCGGCATCGTCCGGTTTGCCGGTGAACTCGGCATTCAGACCGTCGCCGAGTTCGTGCATAGCCCGGCCATTTATGCACAGGTTAAAGCCCTGGGTATCGACTATGCACAAGGTGCCTGTATCGGCATGCCCGCTGCCGTACTGGTGAGCGAGACCAAGCTGCAGTAGACCCGCCGGCGCCCACGGCAACGGGCTAACATCCCCCCGGCCGGCATCACTGAGCCCCTGCCCGGGATTGGCAGTGACCAGAATAAAGCCCAGCATGCGCTCACCAACATTACAACCAAGCAGCACAACACCCGGTTGCCCGAAAATGACCGAGGTGGTCAGCCTCTACAGACAAACGGCCAGCCCATTCATGCTCAAAGCCTGATACCGTGCTCTGTACATAACAACCCCAATAAGCAGGCAGGTACAAATAGCCCCGGGTCGCCGCAGAGCCTTGTGCTCAGGTCAGGCGACCCCTGATGTAATCGGTAGCATCGTGCCATTTAGTCTTGAGCACAGTGCCCATATTTTTTTCGTGCAGGAGTATTTATGTCGAGCCAAGCCATTCCCCTATCGGTACTGGATCTGTGCCCGGTCCCCCAGGGATCGACTCCCGCGCAAGCGCTGCATAACGCCCTGGCGCTGGCCCGGCATGTTGAAAACCTGGGCTATCAGCGCTACTGGGTGGCCGAACATCACAACATGACCGGCATCGCCAGCGCCGCCACCTCGGTGGTCATGGGCTATCTTGCCGCCGGCACGCAACACCTGCGGATTGGCTCCGGCGGCATCATGCTGCCCAATCATGCGCCGCTGCAGATTGCCGAGCAGTTTGGTACCCTGGAGTCGTTGTATCCCGGGCGCATCGACCTGGGTCTGGGCCGCGCCCCCGGCACCGACCAGGCCACCGCCCAGGCCTTGCGCCATGGCCGCGGGGATGGCTCGGATTTCCCGCAGATGCTCGATGAACTGCGCCGGCTGTTCGCCGATCCGCAGCCAGGCCAGCGCCTGCGGGCGGTACCCGGGGCGGGCCTCAAGGTACCGATCTGGCTGCTCGGCTCGAGCACCTTCAGTGCCCAACTGGCGGGGCAACTGGGGCTGCCCTTTGCCTTTGCCGGGCAATTTTCCCCCGACTACCTGCACGCCGCGCTGAACACCTACCGCGAACACTTCCAGCCCAGCGCCGAACGGCAGCAGCCGCATGTGATGCTCGGCATTAATGCTTATGTTGCAGAAAGCCGCGACCAGGCGCATTTCCTCGCCAGCTCGCACCAGCAGGCGTTTCTCAACCTGATTCGCGGCACACCAGGCCCCATGCCGCCGCCGGTGGCCGACATGAGCGGGCTCTGGCAGCCACATGAAAAGCATCAGGTCATGGCGACCCTGGCCGGCACCCTGATCGGCGATGAGCTGGCCGTGGCCCAGCAACTGGCTGATTTGATCGAGCGTACCGGTGCCAACGAGCTGATTGTCAGCAGCTCAATCTTTGATCAGCTAGCGCGCCAGGACAGTTACAGCCGGCTGATCAAAGTCGCTGCAGAGCTGGGCGCTGGGCGGTAGAACACCCGCTGCGCAAAAATAACTGCTGAAGGTGTTTGCCGAACTCCGAGCAACTGCTTAGAATGCGCAGCACGCGGGTGTAGCTCAATGGTAGAGCACAAGCTTCCCAAGCTTACGACGAGGGTTCGATTCCCTTCACCCGCTCCATCTCCGTTAACGCCACGTTTACGACACACCGTATCGCCATCCCCTCAAGCTGACGTTAGTGGCTTGAGAAGTCGGTCTGCGGCCAGAGACTATCGGCTACGCGATGCCGTCAACTCCACTGATTCGCCATCGGCACAATTCAGGTAGGCGGACGTCTGAAGCCATTGTTCATCCGGGTAATAAGCAAACAGAAACTGACCACCCTTGAGGTTGTCGACTATGCTGCGAATCGCCTGCTGTGAGACGGCCGGACAACCGTGACTGCGGCCAATGCGTCCCTGGCGGGCAACCCAGCTTTGATCGACGTAGTCGGCACCGTGAATGACAATGGCACGGTGGCGGGCCTGGTCGTTGATGCCCTCTTCCAGCCCGTCCATACGCAGGGAGTAGCCGTGTTGCCCGTAATAACTTTCCTGAGTGCGGAACAGGCCTACGCTGGACTGGTGGCTGCCTTCGATATTGGAAAACTGCTTGGCATGGTTATCACCTGAGCCTTGCCCGTGGGCGACCAGTTCACGCATGATCAGCGTCTGGGCTTGCAGATCAAACAGCCAGAGACGCTGCTCGGACGATGGCAGAGAAAAATCGATGACGGCAAGCCGGCTGGCC
>JAWOGT010000378.1:0-3296 GCA_046496585.1 Halopseudomonas sp. | reverse complement strand
CTTTTTCTACAGCAGGCATCATCTGGTGGCCAAGACTGCCGAGGAAGAATTCGATTTGCTGGCCGATGCAGAATCCGCTCTGGAAGCAGCCAACCTGGATCTCGGTGTTGCGGTGGGTCGCACCTGATCATCCTGTGATGGCCCGGAGTGACATTGGCAAGGACCGCGTCAAGCGGTTCTTGCCGCAGGGTCTGCCCCGATGTGGAATTTTTCTGACCGCCCTCCTCTGAGTCCCTCTTTATCGCCTGCGCAAGGAAATGTTGCGGGTTATCGCGGTCATACATAGGGTAATCTTGCGTTGATGGCATCATCCGCCCAGGGCAACACCACGAGTCACCCGCCGCCAGGAGAATCGATGAGTTTTTTGCAACGGGCCTATCGCCGGCTCAACCCGGCGAAAAAGGCTGATCTGGAACCCGCCTTCCGCTACAGCGCTGAGCACCTGCCAACGCTCTGGCTCATCGGCAAGACCGGTGCGGGCAAGTCCTCTTTTATCCGCGCCGTCACTGGCCAAAGCGACATTGAGGTCGGGCGCGGCTTTCGCCCCTGCACGGAAACCGCCGTGCGCTACGATTTCCCCGCCAGCACCCCGGTAATGACCTTTATGGACACCCGCGGCCTGGCCGAGGCCGGCTATGACGCCTCGGCCGATATCGAGGCCTGCGAAGGCAGCAGCCATGCGCTGGTGATCATCATGCGCGCCGATGACCCCGAGCAATCCGAACTGCTCCGCGCGGTCAAACAGATCAAGCGCTCCGGCAAGATCCACAACGCCCTGGTCGTGCATACCGGGATCGAACTGCTCGACAGCCTGGACGAGCAACGCCGTTGCGTGCTGCACAACCAACAGGCGGTGGAGAAAATCTGGGGCGAAATAGAACATGCCCCGGTTGATCTGGTCGGGCGCAACGGCGCCCCCGTGGGCATCCCCGAGTTGATCGACAAGTTGGGCAACTTTCTGCCGATTGTCGCCGAACTGTTCGAACGTCAGGGCAACAGCAGCGCCGAAGAGGCCAACTTCCAGAAGCTCAAGACCGAGATCATGTGGTACGCCGGCGCGGCCGGCGCCACGGACGCCGTGCCGGTGCTCGGCCTGGTCACAGTGCCGACGATCCAGACCAAGATGCTGCATAGTCTGGCCAACGAGTATGGCCTGGAATGGGACAAACGCCTGATTACCGAACTGGTCAGCACCCTGGGCGTCGGCTTTGGCGTACAGTACGCCTCACGCCTGGGTATTCAGCAGCTGGTCAAGCTGATCCCGGTGTACGGCCAGACTGTCGGCGCCGCCTCCGCCGCCGTAACCAGTTATTGTGTTACCTACGCGCTGGGGCGCGTGGGCTGCATCTACTTCTTCAACAAACAACGCGGCGAGCCCACTTCCCCTGAAGAACTCAAAGCGACCTATCGCAAAGCCTTCGAACACATTATGCCAGTTGCCAAACATGACGTTAAAAACGACGATTAGCGCGGTACGCGCTGCCGCCCGCTTCTCTGAACGGCTGACGCCCTTCCTGCTGATCGCCATACTGCTGCCCATCGGCTTGCTCGCCCTCTTCGGCCTGTATGCGATCTTCCGCTACAACTACATTCTGACCTTCGTCGGGCTGCTCGGGCTGTCGACACTGGCAGCCATGCTGCCTTACTTTCTGGCCGCCCGGCGGCGACGCAAAAATGCCCCGCAGATCGAAGCCAGCCTGGAAGCCAGCCTGCAGAAAGAGGTGGAAACCCCCGCCTACTGGACGCCCTGGGACAAACAAGTACAGCAGACGCTGTTGCCTGAAGTGATCACCCTGGTGCAGCGCACCGACACCTGGCGCGATGTACCTGACAGCGCCCTTGAAGTGGCCCGCAGCGTGGCAGCGCAGTACGGCAAGGGCAAACGCCATTCGGAATGGGCCTTCTCGCCGATTGCGCTGCTGGCGATTACCGAACAGCTCACCCAGCGCTACCGCCTTACACTGAAGAACAACGTGCCCGGCATCAATCATCTGAAGGTGTCCCACGTGCTCTGGCTGGAAGAAAAGGTCGACCAGTTCGCGCCCGCCATGACCCTGGTCAACGTCTACCGCAAGGTGCGTATGCTCACCCCGGAAGGCATGCTCGCCGAACTCGGCAGCCAGGCGCTGGGGCAATCCTTTGAAGGGCTGAGCGATGAAATGCAGCAACGCATGAAACGCCTGCTGCTGCTTGAAGTATTACGTTCGGCGATCGACCTGTACGGCGGCCACTTCCGCTTTGACGATAATGAACTGACCATCACCGCCGCCACGCGCAAGGATGACGCCCGCACCGTCGGCAAACCCGAACCGGTGCGCGTGTGCCTGATCGGCCAGACCGGTGCCGGCAAATCCTCGGTGATCAATGCCCTGACCGAGGGCTGGCAAGCCGAAACCAGCGCCCTGCCCTCAACCGATCGCGGCCTGGTCTATGAATGCAAGGTCGACGGCATTCCCTTCCTGCGCCTGCTCGATCTGCCCGGTCTGAACGGTGATGCCAGGACCGAAAAGGTCCTGTTCGAGGAAATGATCCAGGCCGACATGGTGCTCTGGGTACTGCGCGCCAACCAGCCGGCGCGCAAGCTCGACCAGGAATTCGGCGAGCATTTCCGCCAATGGCACAGCAAACGCATCGACTACCAGCCACCCCCGCTGATCGGCCTGCTCAATCAGGTCGACCGCCTGGGCATCCAGAACGACTGGCAGCCGCCCTATGACCTGGACAACCCCGAGCCCGGCAGCAAGGCCGAGCTGATTCGCGAAGCCCTGGATTTCAATCAGGACGTCCTGCAGCTGGACGACATACTGCCGCTGTGCGTGTCGCCCGAGCGCGAGCAATACAACGTCGACACCCTGCGCGCACTGCTGAGCCAGCGCTATGACAAAGCCATCAACGTGCAGCTGAATCGCAAAAGGCGCGAAGCCAGCCGTTTTTCCGCATCACGGGAATGGAAGCGTGCGCGCAAGGCCGCCGGCTCCTTGGTCGAGTTAATACGGCGGGACAAATAAGCCGAGGCCACAAGGCCCGCCAGCTCAACTAGCCGATATGCGTCGACAGCTTGTGCACCGCCGCTATTTCGCCGCTCCAGATCATCTCGTAATGCGCGGTCTGGACTACTGATTTGACCTGCCTGGGCGTGAACAAGCCCCAGCAGATACCTTGCGGTTGGCGAACCGAGTGGAAGCGTACTGCCGTGGCTTTTGCCGCCAAAGCACTGCGCCCCAGCACCCGGGCTGCGCTGTAATCGCTGGGCGAATAGATGGGATCATCGGGCTGTACCGTCAAGGCATCCAGCG
>JAWOGT010000164.1:0-3278 GCA_046496585.1 Halopseudomonas sp. | reverse complement strand
TCAGGGTTGGTCAGGCTGCGCGCTTCCTCGGCGCTGATGCATTCCATGTTGACGCCAATCGCCTCCGGATCACCCAGCGCCTGACTCATCATGGCGCGGTGTTCTTCCGGCAGATCCTTGAGCATATCTTCCTGTGCGCTGCGCAAGCCGGCTTGAAGATCTTCGCCATTGATCAGGGTGGTTGCCTCGCTGCGCCACAGGCCGGCTTCAGGTTGTGGCGAGATGCTTTGTGCTTGTGCGCCTGTCGCGACAAGGCAGAGCAGGCTCAGGAGGAGGGCGGATGTGTTAACTCCAGTGTATAGACGCGTCACGGGGTGCTCCTTGATCAAATGTAGCGTTGCCAATGCATCTGTGCCGTTTTCGCGGGCACCTGCAGTGTGCCGGTCTTGCCTCGGCCTGATAACTATAGCTGCGAGAATCCATAGCGTGAGATTGCCGGGCCCACAAAGGTTAAGCCTAGTTTTGCATAGGGTCTAAACTAGGGTAGAAGTCGTTGTTTTCAATTCACCTTAGCCGAGGTACATCACATGCACCGTATCGCTTTATTTATCGCCACTGTCGTGCTGAGCACGCCCCTGTTTGCCATGAACTGCCCGGCCGACATGGCGCGCATCGACGCCTTGCTGGAGAGCAACCCGCCCGTTGATGCTGCGACGCTGGAGCAAGTTCAGGCATTGCGCGCCGAGGGAGAGAGTCTGCACGAGGCAGGCAAGCATGCCGAGTCCGTCGAAGTGCTAGGCGAGGCACTTTCCTTACTGGAAGGATAGTCGGCGCGCAAAACTGGCGCGGAATACAAAACCCACTGGCGGGCCATTGCGTGGTTGTCATGCCCTCGCCCGCCAGTATTACAAGCGCCAAAAGACTACTTTGTGTGGTCGCCTGCTCGATCAGCAAGCCGTTGATAGCCTGGGCAATAGTTTGGAGCGTCAGCCCCGCCCCTGTTGCACTGTACCGAGTTTGTGCTCAGGGGATCAGCAGCACGGGTTGGCGTGATTCGCGTGCAACGGTGGCTGCTGTGCTGCCCAGCAATAGATCGCTGATGGGAGTGGTGCCGCGTTTGCCAATGATCACCAGGGCGGCATCTTCCCGTGCTGCAGCCTTGAGCAGCTCGTGTGCCGGGTCGCCCTTGAGGCGCTGGGCCGTTGCGTTGTCGAACTTGCCGCTGATCGATTCCAGAGCTTTTTGTGCGTCGGCATCCTCGAGGTGCTCACCGTCGTCAACCCAGACTACCAGGCCGTGATTGCCGCGCTGCATGAATCCGCCGAAACGCCGCTCGGCAGCATGCGCCAGGGATGAGCCGTCGGTAGCCAACATGATTACGCCATCGGGTTCGATGATTTTTCCGTCCATGGGTACTATCAATAATGGCAGACGGGTCATGCGTACCAGGTTCATGGCGATGTTGCCGCGAAGAATTTCACGACCTGCGGAGTGGCTGCGGTTGAGGACGATAATGCCATCGGCCTTGTGGCGTTTGGCACAATCGAGGATTTCCGAGGCAGCAAAACCCTGCTGCACGCAGTAGTCAACGTGTATGTCCAAGTGCTGCTGCAGTTGTGTGGCCAGCTTCTTCAGGTGCGCTTCGGCCGCTGCCGGGGTGTCTTCGATATGCATCCGTTTGAACGTCTCGACCACGTGGACGAGCGTCAGCCTGGTCAGCCCGGTCAGTGTAGTGATGGCTGGCAGGTGCTCAAGCATCCTGCTCCAGCCATCTGAATAGTCAACGCTGAGTACATAATGTTGGGACATGAGCACGCTCCTGATGGTAACGGTTGGTACAGGCGCAAGCGCTGACAATGCCTGCCTAACTGTTTTCAGCCTAGCACTCCTGAGCCGCTTGGTTATGATTCAGGTCAATATCCGTAAGCCGCTTGCAGCGTCATCGGCTAGCCCCTTCGGGCGTGAGCGCGGCACAGAAATGGATCGAACTTCTTAGTAACCTGGTGGGGAAGCGGCTTATTGCTTGCTGTTTCTTCTTGGTTTTTTTCCAGGGTTCCGATTCCTCTAGGCTGATCAGTCCCGCACCGATCTGATAGAGCATGCGTGCCTTGGCGACCAGCCGCCCGCGCTGGATTGCCATTGCCATGCATTGTCTGCGTCGGCCCGAATTGGCTGCAGGTCGGTACCCTCAGGTCATTTTTGCCAGTAATGACAAGGGTCTAGATATTGTCTTTGAGAATAAAAAAACGGGCCTGTTAAGGCCCGTTTTTTTTGAAGCTAGATAACCTTAACGGCCAAACAGCGCCGGCTTCTCACGCTGCGGACGATTGCCGGCTGGCTTGCGCGGGCTGTCAGTGCGTGGTGTGCTGGGCGCGGCCTTGTTGCCGTGGGCCTGATGGCGGCGCTCTTCGCTGACACTGTCCTGCGGCTCGCTGTTGGGGCGGGCGGCGCGTTGCGGCTGACTGCTGCGGGGTTTGTCAGTGCGCGGCTTGTCAGTGCGCGGCTTTTCCGAGCGTGGCTTGTCGCTGCGCCCTTGTCCACGGCCAGCACCGGCACCGGCGCCAGCGGCAGGGCGTTGACCTCGACCGCTACTCGGCGCACCGCGGGCCCGCTCCGGCCGGTCACTGTTCATTTCGGCCTGGGCTGGTGCTTCGAAACCCTCCAGTGAGCCCTCATCAATCTTCTGCCGGGTCATGCGTTCAATGTCCTTGAGCAGTTTCTCTTCGTCAGGGCTGACCAGGGATACGGCGCCACCGCTGCGTCCGGCACGGCCGGTACGGCCTATGCGGTGAACGTAATCCTCAGACACATTGGGTAGCTCGAAGTTGACCACATGCGGCAGCTGGTCAATATCCAGCCCGCGTGCGGCAATATCGGTAGCGACCAGAATGCGCAACTTGTTCGCCTTGAAGTCGGCCAGGGCCTTGGTGCGGGCGCTCTGGCTCTTGTTACCATGAATGGCTGCAGCAGGCAGGCCGTTCTTGTCCAGGTATTCGGCCAGCCGGTTGGCGCCGTGCTTGGTCCGGGTGAATACCAGCACCTGTTCCCAGGCACCCATGGTAATCAAGTGCGCAACCAGTGCGCGCTTGTGGCCTGCGGGCACGCGGTAGACGGTCTGGGCAATGCGCTCGACCGTGGTATTCGGCGGCGTCACCTGAATGCGGGCCGGGTTATCCAGCAGCTTGTTCGCCAGGTCGGTGATGTCCTTGGAGAATGTTGCCGAGAACAGCAGGGTCTGACGCTGGCCGGGCAGCTTGGCAATGACTTTCTTGACGTCGTGCACAAAGCCCATGTCGAGCATGCGGTCGGCCTCGTCGAGGACCAGGATTTCTACCTTG
>JAWOGT010000066.1:0-15340 GCA_046496585.1 Halopseudomonas sp. | reverse complement strand
AAGACGGGCAGGTGATCGCATTGATGCTGCGCAACAGTCTGGCCTTTATTGATGCGATCCAGGCCTGCCAGACGGCCGGGTGTTATTACTGCCCGATCAACTGGCATTTCAAGGCTGCCGAGGTGGGATACATCCTGAAGGATTCGGCTGCACGGGTGTTGCTGGTGGAGGCCGACCTGCTGGATGACGTGCGTGCGGTGATTCCGGCGGGTGTGACGGTGCTGGTGGTCCGCGCGGGTGCAGCATTCATTCGCGACGATAGTCATGAGCCGGGTGCGCTGCTGGATTATGCCCACTGGTTGGCCGAGCAAACCCCCTACCGCGGCGAACCCCGCACGCCCCGGGCGCACATGGCCTATACCTCGGGTACCACCGGCCGGCCCAAGGGCGTCAAACGCCTGCCGCCAGGGCCGGGAGATCAGGCGCGCATGCAGCAGGCCATGCTTGAGCTGGTCGCTAGTGCCTGGGGGATACGCCCGGGCGTGCGCGCGCTGGTTTCGGCACCGCTCTATCACAGCGCGCCCAGCTCGTTTGCCCAGCAAGCGCTGCAGCAGGCCGAGGTGCTGGTGCTGATGGAGCGCTTTGACGCAGAACAGACGCTGGCGCTGATCGAGCAGCAGCGCATCGATACGGTGTTCCTGGTGCCGATCATGTATGTGCGCCTGTTGCGGCTGGCGCCCGAGGTGCGTGCGCGCTACGACTTGAGTTCAGTGCGTTTTGTCGCCTGTACCGGTGCGCCCTGCGCGCCGGAGGTCAAGCGCGACATGCTTGACTGGTGGGGCCCGGTGATCTACGAAACCTATGCGTCGAGCGAAACCGGCATGATCACCGTGCAGGATCCCGTTTCGGCACGGCGCAAGCCGGGCAGCGTGGGCTTGCCCATCGGTGGCACGCAGATACGCATTATCGACCAGCAGGGCAATGACTGCCCGACCGGCGAGCCCGGAGTGATCTACGTGCGCCAGCCGGCGGTAACGGATTTTACCTACCTGAATAATCCCGAGGCGCGCGCCAAGGCCGGGTTGGGTGAGTTGGTCAGTGTCGGCGATATCGGTTATCTGGATCAGGAGGGCTATTTGTACCTTTGTGATCGGGCCTCGGACATGGTTATCTCCGGCGGGGTAAATATCTATCCGGCAGAGATAGAACATCAGTTGATCACCTTGCCAGGGGTCGCGGACTGTGCGGTGTTCGGTGTGCCGGATGCGGAGTACGGTGAGTCGCTGGTGGCGGTGGTCGCCACGGCGGACCCCGGATTGAGCGAAGCGGTGGTCAAGGATTTCATTCGGCAGCGCCTGGCCAGTTTCAAGACCCCGCGGCAAGTGTATTTGGTTGCCAGCCTACCCAGGGATGACAATGGCAAGGTAGCCAAGCGCCAGCTCAAGGAGGCTTACTCTGCTGCCCCGCCGGGCTGATTTTGTTCCGGCCTGGGCTGCCTGGATACATAAAGGCGACAATGCCGGGGTGCGGCGGTCATTTAACCCCGCCGCACATCAGAGTAAGATGTGGCGCGCATGTCCAACAGGAAGTTTGCTATGTACTGTCCCTTCTGTGGTGCCAATGAGACCAAGGTGATCGATTCGCGGCTGGTCGCCGAGGGCAACCAGGTGCGCCGTCGGCGTGAATGCCTGGCCTGTCAGGAACGCTTCACTACCTTTGAAACCGCCGAGCTGGTGCTGCCGCGTCTGATCAAGGGCGATGATCGTCGTCAGCCGTTTGACGAGGACAAGTTGCGCGCGGGCATGCTGCGTGCGTTGGAAAAGCGCCCGGTCAGTGTCGAGCAGATCGAGGCCGCCATTGGCCATATCAAACATCGTCTGCGCGCCACCGGTGAGCGGGAGGTGAAGGCGATGGTGGTCGGCGAGATGGTCATGAGCGAGCTCAAGCAGCTCGACGAGGTGGCTTATATTCGGTTTGCCTCGGTGTACCGCCGCTTCCAGGATCTGAACCAGTTCCGCGAGGAAATCGAACGTCTTTCGCGGCGTGACCAGGACGAGTCCGATGTCTGAACAGTTGATCCTCGACAGCAGCATGATGGCGCGCGCGCTGCAGCTGGCGCTGAAAGGCTTGTACACTACAGCACCCAATCCGCGTGTCGGCTGCGTCCTGGTGCGCGCTGGTGAAATTGTTGGTGAAGGCTGGCATATCCGCGCCGGTGAAGGGCACGCCGAGGTCAACGCGCTGGCCCAGGCTGGCGAGCGGGCGCGTGGCGCCACGGCGTATGTCACGCTGGAACCTTGTAGTCACGCGGGCCAAACGCCGCCCTGTGCAGACGCCTTGATCGCCGCCGGCGTTACCCGAGTTGTCGCCGCCATGCAGGACCCCAACCCCTTGGTCTCCGGGCAGGGTCTGGCGCGTTTGCGCGCTGCCGGCATAGCCGTGGAGTGCGGCCTGCAGGAAGCCGAGGCCCGAGCGTTGAATCCCGGTTTTATCAAACGCATGCAGACCGGCATGCCCTTTGTGCGGATCAAGCTGGCCATGAGCCTGGACGGTCGCACGGCCATGGCCAATGGTGAAAGCCAGTGGATTACCGGGCCGGATGCGCGCGCCGATGTGCAGCGGCTGCGGGCGCGCAGTAGTGCGGTCATCAGCGGTGCTGATGCGGTGCTGCACGATGATTCGGCGCTCACTGTGCGCGCCGCCGAGCTTGGCCTGCCTGAGGCAGAAGCCGCCGCGGCGGCGGCCAGGCAGCCATTACGCGTGCTGGTCGATGGGCGCCTGCGGGTACCGCTGGAGAACCGCCTGTTCCGTGAGGCGGGTCCGTTGCTGGTCGCCTGTCGGCTGTTACGCGGACGGGTGCAGGGTTATGTGTTTGCCGGTGCGGAGTTGCTGACGCTGCCCGACAAGGCGCAGGAGCATGTCGATCTGCACGCGCTGCTGCTCGAACTGGCCAAAAGAGGCTGTAATGAAGTGCTGGTCGAGTCCGGCGCGGGCCTGGCCGGAGCCTTCCTCAACGCCGGACTGGTCGATGAGTTGGTGGTGTACATGGCGCCAAGGCTGCTGGGCAGCCGGGCGCGACCCTTGTTGGAATTGCCCTTCGACCGCATGGCCGAGGCCATGCAGCTTGATGTCACCGACATGCGGGTTGTCGGCCGTGACTGGCGCATCACGGCGCGACCGGTTTTCCCTTCCTGAGAGTGTTCCATCATGCAAATGGCAGTTCAGTGGTTGCTGGTCCTTATGGCCATAGCGGCATTTCTGGGTGTGGTGTTTGAAGAGCTGATTCACGTCAATAAAGCCAAGGTTGTGCTGTTTTTTGGCGCCCTGGCCTGGATGGTGCTGTTTATTGCTGCGCCGGATGAAGCCTTTCGAGGCCGCGTGCACGCCGCGTTGACGCACAACATTACCGATATCGCCAGCCTCTGGTTGTTCCTGCTGGCGACCATGACCTTCGTTGCTTATCTGAACAAGAAAGGCCTGATCGAAAATATCATTTACAGTATCTTGCCCGGGCAGATCACCGAGCGAAAGCTGCTGTTTCTGACCGGCCTGTTCTGTTTTATCTTCTCCTCGATAGCCGACAACATCACCGCGACCCTGGTGTCGGTGGCGCTGGTGCTCAGCCTCAAGCTCGAGCTGGGCAAAACCCTGAGGTTCGCCACGCTGGTGGTGTTTGCGGTCAATTCCGGTGGTGTGGCGATGATTACCGGTGACGTGACCACCCTGATGATCTTCCTTGCCGACAAGGTGGAAATCACCCATCTGTTGTTGCTGGCACTGCCGTCCTTTATGGCGGTGATGCTGCTGGCGGCATTATTGTCGGTGGGCCTGGGTGGTGAGGTGGTGATCGAAAAAAACGCGCTTCATCCCGTGCGCGGTGTGGACAAGGTGATCGGCCTGATCTTCCTGTTGACCATTTTGGGTACCATCCTCGGCAGCCTGTTGTACTCGATTCCGCCGGTTCTGACGTTTCTCACCGGTCTGGCACTGATGTTTTTGATTGCACGATTTTTCAATGAAGACATCGAGAACGACCCGATCCTGGAGTATGTGCGGGCTATCGAGTTCGAGACGTTGCTGTTTTTTCTCGGGGTGTTGTTGTTGGTCGGCATGCTGCAGTTTATCGGCGTCCTGCAAGGGCTTACCGCACTCTATGACGTGCTGCCGGTGATGCTGGCCAACTTCCTGATGGGCATGCTCTCGGCGTTGATCGATAACGTTCCGTTGACTGCCGCGCTACTCAAATCCGATCTGCACATGAGCACGGCCGAGTGGATGGGGCTGACTTATGCTGTCGGAGTAGGCGGTTCATTGCTTATAATCGGCTCCGCTGCCGGTATTGTGGCTATGAGCAAGTTGCCGGGTCTGACCTTCATGACCTATATGCGCAGCTTCGGGCTGTTGTTTATTGCCTTTGCCTTTGGCTTTATGGCGGTCTATGCAATGGGGCTGCTGGTCAGTTAACGGCTGACTAGCCGTCAGCTGATGTCTCTTCAATCCAGCAAACAAGCGAGACCTACAGATGTTTACAGGCATTATCGAAGCGGTCGGTCATATCCACAGCATGCAGCCACGCGGTGGTGATGTGCGCCTGTACGTGAAGACCGGCAAGTTGAGTCTGGATGACGTCAAGCTGGGTGACAGTATTGCCGTCAACGGCGTGTGCCTGACGGCGGTGGAGTTGCCTGGTGATGGCTTCTGGGCTGACGTCAGCCAGGAGACCATCCGGCGCACGGCGCTGTCGCGGCTCAAGGAAGGCAGCAAGGTCAATCTGGAGCAGGCACTGACGCCGTCAACGCGGCTGGGTGGTCATCTGGTCAGCGGCCATGTCGATGGCGTCGGTAAAGTGCTGTCCATGAACGAAGAGGCGCGCTCCTGGCATTTCCGGATTGAAGCGCCAGACAATCTGGCGCGCTACATCGCCGAAAAAGGTTCGATTACCGTCGACGGCACCAGCTTGACCGTCAACAGCGTTGATGGTGCTGTGTTTGACTTGAATATCGTCCCGCACACCATGCAGGAAACCGTCATGGGTGAGTATCAGGTCGGCAGTCCGGTGAATCTGGAGGTCGACCTGATCGCGCGCTACCTGGAGCGCCTGTTGCTGGGTGACAAGGCCGCTGAATCCGGCTCCGGCAGCAGCACCTTGAACATGTCCTTTCTAGCCGAAAACGGCTACCTGAAGCCCTGATCAACGAGCCCGGGAGGGCCGTATGAAACTCAATACAATCGAAGAACTGCTGGAAGATATACGGGCCGGCAAGATGGTCATCCTGATGGATGACGAAGATCGCGAGAATGAAGGCGATCTGATCATGGCGGCGCAAGCCTGCCAGGCTGAGCACATTAATTTCATGGCCCGTTATGGCCGTGGCCTGATTTGCATGCCGATGAGCCTGGAGCATTGCGAGCGGCTCAAATTGCCGTTGATGGTACAGCGCAACAATTCTGGTTTCGGCACCAAGTTTACCGTGTCCATCGAGGCGGCTGTGGGCGTGAGCACCGGCATTTCCGCCGCTGACCGCGCGCGCACAGTGCAGGCTGCAGCGGCGCGCGCGGCGGTGGCTGAAGACATTGTCAGCCCCGGGCATATCTTTCCGCTGATGGCCCAGCCCGGTGGCGTGCTGGCGCGCGCCGGTCATACCGAAGCGGCCTGTGATCTGGCGCGCATGAGTGGTTTCGGCGAATCCGGGGTGATCTGCGAGATCATGAATGACGACGGCAGTATGTCGCGTCGCCCGGAGCTGGAGGCGTTTGCCGAACAGCATCAGCTGAAGATCGGCACCATCGCCGATCTGATCCATTACCGGCTACTCAACGAGCGCACGGTCAAGCGCATCTCCGAGCAACCGCTGGAGACCGAGCTGGGTACCTTCAATCTGGTGACCTACCGCGACAGTCTGGAAGGCGCCGTGCATCTGGCGCTGACCCTGGGCAAGCTGCAGCCGGAAGAGCCGACCTTGGTGCGGGTGCATAACATGGATCCCTTGCGGGACCTGTTCATGGTCAAGCAGCCGGAGCGCTGGAGCCTGCGCGCAGCGATGGCCAAATTGGCCGAAGAGGGGCATGGCGTCGTGCTGTTGTTGGGTAACCAGATGGGTTCTGACGAGCTGCTGCATCATGTCAACCAGTTGGCCGGTACCGACATGCCCGAGCGTCAGCCGACCACCTACAACACCGTAGGTGCAGGTTCGCAGATCTTGCGCGACCTGGGTGTGCGCAAGATGCGTCTGCTGTCCAAGCCGATGAAGTTCAATGCCATATCCGGTTTTGACCTGGAAGTAGTAGAATACCTGCCCTGCGATTAACCGCACCCGATCCACGACTGCGCCCGGTGCGCAGTCGGTTCTTTAAGAGAGAGACAACATGTCAGCTATACGTACCATCGAAGGCGATTTTATGGCGAGCGAAGGCCGCTATGCACTGGTTGTTGGGCGCTTCAACAGCTTTGTGGTTGAAAGCCTGCTATCCGGCGCCATTGATGCGCTCAAGCGCCATGGTGTCAAGGATCAGGACATCACCGTCATCCGTGCCCCGGGTGCGTTCGAGATCCCGCTGGTGGTGAAGAAGGTCGCCGAGATGCAGCAGTTTGATGCGATCGTTACCCTGGGTGCGGTGATTCGCGGTGGTACACCGCACTTTGAGTATGTCGCTGGCGAGTGCGTCAAGGGCATTGGTAGCCTGTCGCTGGAATACGGCATCCCGGTCGCCTTTGGCGTGTTGACGGTCGACAGCATCGAACAGGCCATAGAGCGTTCCGGCACCAAGGCCGGCAACAAGGGCGCCGAAGCCGCCATGTCCGCCTTTGAAATGGTCAGCCTGTGCAAGCAGTTGGGGGCCAAGTGAGCGAGTCCGGCGTCCAGCCGGCGGCTGCCGGCAAGCCCAAGGCTTCTGCCCGGCGCAAGGCCCGCAGCTTCGCGCTGCAAGCCCTGTACGGCTGGCATGTAGCTGGTCTGCCACTCTCCGATATTGAAGCGCAATACCGGACCGATAACGATTTTGCCAAGGTTGATGGCGCCTATTTCCATGAGTTGCTGACCGGCGTTGGCACGAATCTGACCGAGTTGGACGAGAGCCTGGCGACGGTACTCGATCGCCCGGTCAAGGAGCTGGATCCGATTGAGCTATCCATCTTGCGTATCGGTGTTTACGAATTGATCCACCGCATTGATGTGCCCTACAAGGTGGTCATCAACGAAGGTATCGAGCTGGCCAAGACCTTTGGCGCGACTGACGGACACAAGTACGTCAACGGCATTCTGGACAAACTCGCGCCGCGCCTGCGCAGTGCTGAAGTCAACGCGTCCCGCCGGGGACGCTGAATGCTGCCGGCAGGAGGCTGTGGCCATGCCGTTGGGTGAGTTCGAGCTGATCCAGCGCTACTTCCGGGGCGCGGCCCTGGAAGCGGCGGGCGATGTCGCGGCAGTGACCCTGGGCATCGGTGACGATGCCGCTGTGCTGCGGCCCGACGCAGACAAACACTGGGTGGTTTCCACTGACAGTCTGGTGCTCGGTACCCATTTCCCCGAGCATTATCTCCCCGCTGATCTGGGTTATCGTGCGCTGGCCGTGGCGGTCAGTGATCTGGCCGCCATGGGCGCGCGGCCGCTGAGCTTCACGCTGGCGCTGACCTTGCCGCAAGCTGACGAAGACTGGCTGGCGAGTTTTGCCCAGGGTCTGGCCCAGGCCGCCCAGGATCACCGTATCTGTCTGGTCGGCGGCGATACCACGCGCGGCCCGCTGAATATCGGCGTGACCGTGATCGGCCAGGTGGCCGAGCGCAAGGTCATTCGCCGGCGCGGCGCGCAACCGGGTGATCTGGTGTGTGTCGGCGGCCCGTTGGGCGATGGCGGGGCAGGGCTGGCAGTGGTGCTCGGTGACACCCTGCCCGACGCCTTGAGCGCTGCCCAGCGCGACTATCTGGCGGCCCGCTTCTGGCGGCCCCGGGCGCAGTGCGAACTGGGCCTGGAGCTCGCCGGTATCGCCAGTGCCGGTCTGGATATCTCCGACGGTCTGTTGGCCGACGCAGCCCATCTGGCCCTGGCGGGCGAGGTGGCGCTGCATCTACGCTATGCTGATCTGCCCGGTTCCCCGGCGCTACTGGCCTGGCCCGAGGCGCAACGCCGGGAGTGGCTGCTCGGGGCTGGCGACGATTACGTATTGCTGTTTACCCTGCCGGTGGCTAGCAGCGCTTGCCTGGCGGTGTGGGCATCCCAGGGTTTTCAGGTGACGGTGATTGGCGAAGTGGTTGCAGGGCAGGGGGTGTGGCTGGATGATGGGCAACAGCTCGTCAATATGCCCAGCCCCGCCGGGTATCAACACTTCAAGGATACAGCCAATGACTGACCCACAGCCCCACGCCCCCGCCTCGGTGTGGCGCAATCCGATCCATTTTCTGGCTTTCGGTTTTGGCAGTGGTGCCATCCCCAAGGCGCCGGGGACCTGGGGTACGTTGGCGGCAGTGCCCTTTGTGCTGGTCTGGCAGCAGTTGCCGCTGGCCGGCTACGCGCTGGTGCTGGTCGTTACCGCGCTGCTCGGCGTCTGGCTGTGTGATCGCACGGCGAAAGATCTGGGTGTGCACGACCATGGCGGTATCGTCTGGGACGAGTTCGTCGGCCTCTGGCTGACCATGTTCCTCGCGCCCCCTGGGTGGCTCTGGTTGCTTGCCGGGTTCGCCCTGTTCCGCCTGTTCGATATCTGGAAGCCCTGGCCCATTGGCTGGGTGGACCGGCAGGTTGGCGGCGGCTGGGGTATCATGCTTGACGATATTCTCGCCGGCTTGATGGCGCTGCTGGTCCTGCTGGCGGCGGAACTGCTGATTTAACCCCTGGCGAGGAACGGACACCATGCCTGCGTTGTACCCAACCCTGTTGCGCCTGAGCCTGTTGCTACTACTCAGTCCCGCGGCTTTCGCCGACCCGGCAATCAGAGTGGTCGGCCTGTTTTCCGGCGCTGCGGTCGTCACTATTGATGGCCAGCGGCATATGCTGCGGATCGGTCAGCCGGGCCCCCAGGGTATCGCGCTGCTGGCGGCTGACAGTACTACTGCTACCTTGCGCATCAACGGCCAGGCGCGCCAGTTCGGCATGCAGCGCGATTACAGCGATGGTTTTGCCCAGCGTCAGACCACCCAGGTCAGTATTCCGCGTGGCGCGGGTGGGCATTACCGGGTGACCGGATCAATCAATGGGCAAACGGTGCCGTTCATGGTCGACACGGGCGCGACCAGCGTCGCCATGAGCTCCGTTCAGGCCCGGCGGCTGGGTATCGACTACCGGGTAACCGGGGCCGAGGTTCGCGCCACCACGGCCAGTGGCCAGGTCGCCGGTTACCGCGTCAAGCTGGATCGGGTCAAGGTCGGCGATCTGGAGTTGGCCAATGTCGATGGGCTGATCCTGGAGGGCAACTTTCCTGCCGAAGTGCTGCTCGGCAACAGTTACCTGCAGCGCATTCGCATGGTTGACCAGCGCGGCAGCCTGATCCTGGAAAGCCGTTGAGATCAGCATTGCGGCTCGTTTCGGGAAATGCCGATACATTACAACGGGCGCTTTACATCGCCGCGCGGGCAATCTCCTGATAATATAGCGGCCCTTCAAGTAGCAGCTGTCCAGGAGACCGGTGTGTCAGTCACCTTTGTTGCGTCATCCAAATTGCCTACCCGATGGGGTACTTTCACCATGCACGGTTTCCTCGAACAGGGCACCGGCAAAGAGCATGTGGTACTGACCATGGGTGATGTCGCCGACGGCCAGCCCGTACTGGGCCGCATGCATTCCGAATGCCTTACCGGCGACGCTTTGTTCAGCCTGCGCTGTGATTGCGGCTTCCAGCTTGAGGCGGCCTTCCAGGCCATTGCTGAGGAGGGCCGCGGTGTGCTCTTGTACCTGCGTCAGGAGGGCCGCGGTATTGGCCTGATGAACAAGATTCGTGCTTATCACCTGCAGGACGGTGGCGCGGACACGGTCGAAGCCAATGAGCAGCTGGGCTTTGGCGCAGATCAGCGCGATTACGCCATCTGCCAGCCGATGCTGGCGCATCTGGGCATTACCAGCCTCAAGTTGCTGACCAACAATCCACGCAAGGTCAAGGCGCTGGAAAGTTATGGCCTGACCGTCACCGAGCGTCTGCCGCTGGAATTTGGTCTCAACCCGCACAACAGCAAGTATCTGGCGACCAAGGCTGGCAAGCTCGGCCACATGCTCGGCAAAAGGCACCAGACGGAGGTCGAATAATGTTTGATGCACGGCCGCATTGGAAAGCCCTGCAGCGCAACTGGCGGATGCAGACCGGCGTCACGCTGGTCCTGCCGATCGCGCTGGTATGGTTTATCGGCGAGCAGCCCGGCGCCTGGCCCGAAGGCGCTATCCCGCTGTTTGTCGTGGGCTTGGCCACCTTGTTTCTGTCCCTCTGGCGCTTTCGGCATTACAAGGCGGCGTTGATTGCCGCCGAAGGGCTGGGCGACCAGTCGCAGGCAGAGGCGGCCTGGGCAACCCTGCACAAGCAACAACTGCTGGGCCTGATGAATGCCAAGTTCCCGGCGTGGATGGGCATGCTGCAGTTTGTCTGTACCAATGAAATCGTACCGCTGGTCCTGTTGGTGTTGGCCAGCATGGGTGTGATGCTGCTCTATCGTCCACCCAGCGCCTGGGTGAAGTAATGCGCGCCGGCTGGCTGGCCGGCCTGCTGCTGCTCTGCCTGCCGTTGGCAGCGGCGCCCCGGATAGTTAGTCTGGCGCCGTTTCTGACCGACATGGTGGTGCAACTGGACGCCGTCGATCAACTGGTCGGCGTGCTGGATGACGGTCAACTACCGCCTGAGTTGGCCGCCGTCTCCCGGATTGGCAGCCACCAGAGCCTGTCGCGCGAGTTGATTCTGGCGCAACAACCCGATCTGGTCCTGGCCTGGACCTCAGGCAACCCTCCTGACCTATTGCATGCCCTGGAGTCCTGGGGTATTCACGTCGAGCATTTTGACCCCCAGAGCCTGGCGGATATCAGCGAGATGACCCGGCACCTGGGTGAGCTGCTGGGCCGCTCGATGGCTGCCGAGGCGCTGCTGGTGGATTATGAGCGCGATCTGGCCAGTCTGCATCGGCCGCTCAGCGAAGATGCCCCCAGGGTCTTCGTCCAGCTATGGGACGACCCCCTTTACACCATCAGCGACAAGCAGTTGATCGGCGATGCCTTGCGCCATTGCGGGGCACTGAACGTGTTTGGCGCTCTGCCGATCTATGCGCCTCAGGTAGGTCTGGAAAGTGTGCTGGCCGCCGACCCGGACATCATTCTGGTATTGGATGATCGGCTTGCGACGGAGCATCCCTGGCTACAGCGCTGGCGCCAGTTTCCGCAGATGAAGGCAGTGCGAGGGGAGGGGTTAAAGGTGTTGGACGGGGATAGTCTGGTGCGGCCGACGCCGGCGATTGTCAATGGTGTGCAGAGCTTGTGCGCATTGGTGACGCCTGCACCATGACGATCGGCAACCGCGTCAGACGCGGTTGCCGATCCTGTCGCTTTAGTAGCTCGGCGTCCAACTCACCGATAGCTGTGCATTCAGGTCCTCCTCGCGATAGTCGTAGGTCTGGCCGTTGAAGTTGTAGCTGGCCATGCTGTAATCCTTGTCCAGCAGGTTGGCAACTTTCAGGTCCCAGCGCAGTGACGGGGTCACGTTCCAGTGCGCGCGGGCTTCGACCAATCCAAAGCCCGACAGCGCCTGCTCATTGGCTGGATCGTTATAGCGCTGGCTGTTGGCAGTCAGACTGAAGCCAATCCCGAAAACGCCCAATTGACGGTCCGCATCCAGACTTAACAGACGCTTGGGTCGGCGCGGTAACTGCTTGCCACTGTTTCGGTCGCGCGGGTCCAGCCAGGTTGCTGCGACCAGCGTATCCCAGCTGCCGAGTTGGGTACCGGCGCTCAGTTCCAGGCCGTGAATACGAGCACGACTGATGTTCTGCGCGGTGAAAAAGGGGTCAAGCAGAATCAGATCGTCGATATCGGTGCGAAAGGCCGCTGCCTGCACGCGCATCGCCTGGATTTGCGCGCGCCACTGCAGCTCATAGCTTTTGGAACGCTCCGGGCGCAGCTCAGTATTAGCGCCAAAGCTGGTATACAGGTCATTGAACGTCGGTGCGCGGAAGCCTTCACCGTAGGACGCAACCACTTGCTGGCTGTCGTTGACCGGTACAATCAAGGCGGCGTTAACCGTGTTGGCATGGTTGAACTGCTGGTTATCGTCATGTCGCCAGCCTAGTTCGGTCTGGAATGCTGCGTTCTCGAAGCTGTGCTGGACAAAGGCGGCACGGTTGTAGCGCTCGGTTTTCAGATAGCTGCCCGTGCTGCGCAGTCGATCTTCATACCAATCCAGGCCGGCCTGCAGACTGTGCTGCTCGGTCAGCTGCAAGGTATTCAGCCAGCTCGCGGAGTCGCGATAGGTGTTGTAGCTGAACGCGAAGAAATCGTAGTTGCTGTCGCGCTTATCTTCAGCATGGCCCGCTTCGAAACGGGTAGTCCATAGTTCATTTGCTTGCCACTGCAGATGTGTGGCGACCGTGCTCAGGGTAAAGTCATCCTCGGGGTTGCCGAACAAATCGTATTCGGTATTGCCACTTTGTTCCAGCAAGCGCACACCCGCCTCCAGGGTGTCGCTGAAGCTGTGTGTCAGACTCGCATTGAAAGCGCGGTTGCGATAACCATCATCGTCCTGATCACCTGCCGCTTCATGGCGAGAACGGTCGAAGCCCTGCGTTTCATTCAGGCTGGCGCCAAGATCAAAGCGCGTCTGCTGATTTCCGCCGGAAAGGCCTAGATGGCGCCGGTAGGTATTGTTGCTGCCAATGCCGGCGGTGATCCTGGGATTGAGGCCCTGCTGGCCCTGGCGGGTAAATATTTGAACTACGCCACCGATCGCGTCTGATCCGTAAATGGCGGAGCGTGGACCGCGGATCACCTCGATGCGCTCGATTTGATCGATATTGAGAAACTCCAGGCTGGCTTGCCCCGCCGAAGCACTGCCGATCCGTTGGCCATCGACCAGTATCAGCGATTGGGTGCTTCCGGTGCCTCTCAGCGACAGTGCGGTCAGGCTGCCCTGTCCGCCATTGGTGGTGATCGAGGCGCCTGGGACCCGGCCCAGCAGTTCGGCAACCGAGCTAGGCTGCAGGCGTTCAATATCGGCGCGGGTAAAGACGCTGGCGGCGGCGGGTGTGCTCGATAGTGATTGGGCTTGCCGGGACGCGGTAATCACCGTATCGGGCAGATCTACCGAACTGTTGGCGACAGCGATACCGGACGCCAGCAAGGTAGGGACGAGAAAAAAGTACTTGTTCATCATAAATCCTCAAAAGAACAGCTTTTGAGGAGGGCGAGAAGCCAGCGAAACCTGCCATCAAATCGGAGGGACAGCCTTGCGCTGACCGGGTGACGCCCTCCGCGACACCTCAGCTACAAACCCGCGCGCGCCAGAGTGCAGCGCACACGAGTTCTTTCGCACAGGGCCGGTCTCCGGGCTCAGGATGCAAATAATGTGGCCTTCCCATACGTACGTACAGTGGCGTTATGCACATTACCGACAGACCGCTATCAAGGGCCTGTGATCCTTTACCGTTGCGGGGGCAGCGTCGGGGTTGCACCGACTTCCCGTTTCACCCTGCCAGTTTGACCACCGGCGGGGCACCCAGTGCGACTGGAAGCGGAATGGACTCTAGGGGCTTGACGCCTGATGGTCAAGTCTCTTGGCATAGTGCCCGGCGACAGCTTGCCTGTCGCGCAGCATGCAGACTCAGTCAGGCGGGTTCAGGCGCTGGCGGATGGCGGCTTCGATACCGGTTGCATCGAGCCCGCATTCGGCGAGCATGTCAGCCGGTTTGGCGTGTTCGACGTAGATATCCGGCAGGCCGAGATTCAGTATCCTGACGGGTTTGCCCTGGCTCAGCAGCCACTCGTTCACCGCGCTGCCGGCGCCGCCCATGATGGCGTTTTCTTCCAGCGTCACCAGCAGCTCATGGCTGTCAGCCAATTGCTGGATAAGCGCTGTGTCCAGCGGCTTGACGAAGCGCATATTGGCCACGCTGGCATCCAGCACTTCGGCCGCGGTCAGTGCCTGGGCGTGTAGCGTGCCAAAGCACAGAATGGCCACTGTCTGACCCTGACGGGTAATCAGGCCCTTGCCCACCGGCAACGGCTCGAGGGCCGGGTCGATGGGTACGCCTGGGCCGGTACCGCGCGGGTAGCGCACCGCCGCTGGGCCGTTATGCAGAAAGCCGGTGGTCAGCATTTGCCGGGTTTCGTTCTCGTCGGCGGGTGCCATGATCAGCATGTTCGGCAGGCAACGCAAAAAGGACAGGTCAAAGCTGCCGGCGTGGGTGGGTCCGTCTTCGCCGACCAGGCCGGCGCGATCGATGGCGAACAGTACATCCAGATTCTGTACCGCCACGTCATGGATCAGCTGGTCATAGGCGCGTTGCAGAAAGGTCGAATAGATCGCCACTACCGGTTTGGCGCCCTCGCAGGCCATACCTGCTGCCAGGGTGACCGCGTGCTGCTCGGCAATGGCCACGTCGAAATAGCGCTCGGGGTACTGCTCGCTGAAGGCGATCAGGTCCGAGCCTTCCTTCATCGCCGGCGTAATGCCGACCAGACGCGGGTCTTCGGCGGCCATGTCGCACAACCATTGGCCGAACACATTGGAATATTTGGGCTTGCTGGCGCCATTGCTGGCCGGCTTGGGTTCCAGTTTGGTAATCGCGTGGTAGCCGATGGGGTCGGCTTCGGCTGGCGAAAAGCCCTTGCCCTTTTGGGTGATCACGTGCAAAAACTGCGGACCTTTCAATTCGCGCATGTTGCCCAGCGTGGCAATCAGGGTGGGCAGATCATGACCGTCGATCGGGCCAATGTAGTTCCAGCCCAGCTCCTCGAACAGCGTGCCGGGCACCAGCATGCCCTTGGCGTGTTCTTCGGTCTTGCGTGCCAGTTCCCAGGCTGAAGGGATCTTCGACAAGACTCTCTTGCTGCCTTCGCGCATGTGCGAATAGGTCCGGCTGGAGAAGATTTTCGCCAGATAATTGGACATGCCACCGACATTGCGCGAAATCGACATATCATTGTCATTCAGCACCACTAGCATGTCTGCTTCGACATCGGACGCATGGTTGAGTGCTTCAAAGGCCATGCCGGCGGTTAGCGCGCCATCGCCGATGACGGCCACGGTGCGTCGGTCCAGGCCCTGCAGGCGCGCGGCAATAGCCATGCCGAGGGCGGCGCTGATCGAGGTGCTTGAGTGGCCGACGCCGAAGGTGTCATAGGGACTTTCGGTGCGCCGCGGGAAGGCGGCCAGGCCGCCCTTTTGGCGCAAGGTGCTCATTTGCTCGCGGCGGCCGGTAAGGATCTTGTGCGGATAGGCCTGA
>JAWOGT010000058.1:0-12598 GCA_046496585.1 Halopseudomonas sp. | reverse complement strand
ATGGTTATGAACCTGCGCTTCAATGCCCTGCGGCTAGTGAAGTTCCCACTTGCGAAAGGCGGCTATGCTGATGTCACCTTTCTCCTGCTTCAAATTGCGCCATCCACCGGCGCTTGGCAAGCCTCATTCGTCGATCGGCTGAACGTCATCCCGAGAGGTATCCTCATCAGTGTGCATGGCGTCAGGGCCTGCCTCGTCATAGGGGTTAGTGTTTTCTGCGCCATCGCGGGTATGGGGCACCTGGGCAGAGCCGCCGGTGTCGGTGTCTGATTGCGACCCCTGGGTATGCGTGGGCTGGGTATGCTCGGCGGCGTGATCAGCGGCCAGAGCCGTAGCACCAACGCCAAGGGCGCTCAGCGCCAGGGCGGCGGTCAATAGTCTGAATGTAGGCATGACCAATTCTCCTGTTGTGCAGCCTGAGTGGGTGACGATTGACTGAACGATACGACAGGCTACTAACACATAGACAGGCAATGCAACCCGCTGTTCAGTTTGCTGAATAAGTTTGCCAAAGGGCTACGCGCAAGCCGCAATTTGTTGCTAGAGTGCCGGCGAGTGAGCCCTTTCTGAACAAGGTTAATCATGAGCATTGAAACCTGGCTGGCATTTCTGTTGGCATGCTGGATTATCAGTTTATCGCCCGGTGCAGGCGCTATCGCGTCCATGTCCAGCGGGCTGAATTACGGTTTTCTGCGTGGCTACTGGACGGCGCTCGGGCTGCAATTGGGCTTGCTGTTGCAGATCGCGGTCGTTGCTGCGGGTGTTGGCGCGTTGCTGGCCACCTCCGAGCTGGCGTTCAGCTTGATCAAATGGTTTGGGGTCGGCTATCTGCTTTATCTTGCCTGGCGTCAATGGCGTGCTGCGCCAATGGATATGAGTGAATCGCAACAGCCCAGGCCGATCGGACGGCCCCTGAGCCTGGTGCTGCGCGGTTTTTTAATCAATGCCAGCAACCCGAAGGCAGTGGTCTTCATGTTGGCGGTCCTGCCTCAGTTTCTTGATCTGACTCAGCCCCTGCTTGCACAATATCTGGTGATTGCAGCGACCATGGTGGTGATCGACCTGATTGTGATGGCGGGTTACACCGGGCTTGCAGCACGGCTGCTGAGCCTGTTGCGCTCACCGCGGCAACAGCGAATGCTCAACCGCAGCTTCGCTGGCCTTTTTGCTGGCGCGGCAGGCCTGCTAACCTTTGTGCGCCGCGCCAACGGCTGAGAGCTTGGTGCGCAGATTGAGAGAATATTGGCCGCGTCGCAGCCAATTGCCCTGCCTGTGTTGCTCAGCAAGGTTGTCCCGCAAGGGTTGCCTTATTAGCATGCTGGAATGTCAATCAAGAGGAACTGTCCATGTCAAATGAAGGTTATCACGAACCCGTTGCCGAGCTGAGCGACGAGACCCGGGATATGCACCGGGCCATTATTTCGTTGATGGAAGAGTTGGAAGCCATGGATTGGTACAACCAGCGCGTCGACGCCTGCAAGGATGCCGATCTCAAGGCGGTGCTCAAACACAACCGTGACGAGGAAAAAGAGCACGCCGCCATGACCCTGGAATGGATCCGCCGCCGCGATCCGGTGTTTGACAAGGAACTGCGTGAATGGCTGTTTACCGACAAGGATCTGGCGCACCATTGAGTCTTGCGGTAACGCCTATTCCCTGACCCTTGACGGATTCGATTGGCGGACACGCGAGGGGCCGTCAATGGTGAGCAATACGCGGGAGGACATCAGATATGCAATTGCGGCTGGATACCTTTGAAACACCATTGGGCGACCTGTTTCTGGTGAGCGATGAGCGGGGCCTGCTGCGAGCGCTGGATTTCGAGGGCTATCATGCGCGGTTACTCCGGCTGCTCGACAAGCACTACCGGCATTACCAACTGGAGCAGTTGCCTGGCTCTGCGCCTGAAACGTTGACTCTGGGCCTGAAAGCCTACTTTGCCGGCGACCTTGCCGCGCTGGATGGCATCCAGACCGAGACCGCAGGTAGCGCCTTTCAGCGCTCGGTATGGCAGGCCCTGCGGACTATTCCCGCAGGGCAAACGCGCAGCTACGGCCAGTTAGCCGCAGCCATCGGCCATCCTTCTGCGAGCCGTGCGGTAGGGCTGGCCAACGGTTCCAATCCGCTGGCGTTGGTGGTGCCCTGCCATCGAGTGATTGGCGCCAGCGGCAAGTTGACGGGTTACGGCGGTGGTTTGTGGCGCAAGCACTGGTTACTTGAGCATGAGGCTCGGCACAGTGACGCCGAGGCCGCTGTCGCACCGGACTGAGGCGAGTCCAGGTAGTCGCCTAGCCGTTATCGGGCCCGCGCTGCGCGCTAGGGTCTGCCGCTGCGGGGGCTGTTTCTGCAGGCGCGCCGTGATAGTGAGTGTCGGCTAGTTCGTGGTGAGTGAGCCGCGGACGCCTGCGCCGCTGCTGCAGGCCAATCAACAGCAAGGGCACGACGATCATCGAGCTACCGGCCAGGAACCAGATATCCGGCACTTCCGCGAAGACTATCCAGCCGAGGATGACCGCCCAGATCAACCCGGTGTATTCGGCACTGGTTACCTGGTTAGCATCGACATGCTTGTAGGCCAGCAACACACAGATGCTGTAGCCGAGAATGAACAGCGATGACCCCAGCGCGCTGATCAACACCGCATTACTCCACGGTGCGCCTTCCCATAGCATCAGGGCCAGGCACAGCGGCGTGATCATCAGGTAGTTGAGGAACAGCTTGTGTACGGTGGATTGCTGGCGGGGCAGTTTGCTTACCAGCACGGCGCTAACAGCCAGTGCGGCAGCTGAACCCAGCGCGGCCAGCGCAGCCCAGCTGAAATCAACCGGACGCAGTATCACCAGAATACCGGTAAAGCCACCGATGACCGCCGTCAGGCTGAGCTTGGTCAAGCGCTCGCCAAAGAACAGCACCGAGAGAATCATCACCATAATGGGCGCGGCATAGAACACCGCGTTGGCGGTGGCCAGGGGCAGGGCGATCAGTGCATAGACCATGCAGACCATGCCAATCAGGTTGACATGCCCGCGGATGAAATGCAGCCGACCCCCTTCAAACAGTTTGCCGGTATCCAGCTGCCGCCAGAACGGCGACAACAGCGCCAGGGTAATCAGACAGCGCAGAAACGCATACTGAAATACCGGTGCATCGTCTTCCAGGAATTTGATGAAAACATCGGAAATCAAGGCCAGGGCGTTGCCGATCACCAGTAACAGAATGGCACTGTTGACGGTTTTTCCTGACATCAGGGTCTCCACGAATCTGTTTAATGAAGCGCGGAGTCTAATGATCGACGGCTATCCGTGAAAATGATATTTAGCTAGTATCTATTATAAATATGGATACTAAAGGTGGCTCATGAAATTACCGCCGCTCAAGGCATTACCGGTTTTTGAAGCCGTGGCGCGGCTTAACAGCTTTTCCCGGGCGGCTGATGAGTTATCGGTAGGACAGAGTGCGGTCAGTCATCAGATCAAGCTGCTGGAAACCTACCTGGGAGAGCCGCTGTTCATCCGCACGGGGCGGTATCTGGCGCTGACCGACGAGGGCCGCCAATACTTCGATGCGGTGAGTACGGCGTTACTGCAGATCGAGCGAGCCAGCGAGCAGGTGCTTGGTCACGAGACGGCGCGTCTGCGTTTGTCGGTGTTCAGCTCCTTTGCCGTGCGCTGGCTGGTGCCGCGTCTGCCGGCATTGCAGAAGCAATGGCCGCAGCTGGATTTGGCGTTGGAGATGAGCGGCGAGAGCCCGCAATTGTCTGATCGGGTCGCAGACTGCTTTATTACCGTCAGGCCTGATTCTGCTGCGTTCAGCTATGAGCTTCTGTATACCGAAAGACTGTTCCCGGTCTGCAGCCAGCCGTATTGGCAGACCCTGTGCCGCGAGCAGGATATTGACCCGACGTTGCCGTTATCCCAGCTCGCCCAGTTAAGTCCGTCAGCGCTGGCGGGCTATCCGCTGCTCTCCACCCACAGCATCTACAATCGCGCTGGGGGCGATTGGGCGGCCTGGTATGCGGCAGGCGGCCAGCCGCTGCCCAAGGGCAGTCGTTTGCAGCATTTTAGCCATATGTTGTTGGCGCTGGAAGCGGCGCGTTACCATCAGGGCATAGCGCTGACCAATGACTATATGTTGAGTAACCGCGCGGATTCGGCTGATTTTGTGCGTTTGCCTTGTCATTACCTGATGACTGGAGATCAGTTTTTCTTTGCCTGGAAGACCAGCCGGCGGCATGAGCCGGGGATCCAGATATTGCGCCGCTGGTTGCTCGACCAGAGCATCGAGTCTGGTCTGCGGCATGCGGGGTAAAACCCGGGCGCAGGGAACGAATCGCTCACGCATCTCTCTATTCAACTGAGAGAGTGATAATTGAAACCCCCAAAAGGATTGACCCATGGAACCGGCACTGAAAGATATTGGCACGCTGTTTGAACAACTCGGCCTGCCTGCAGATGAAGCGAGCATTGATGCATTTATCGCCAGCCATTATCCGTTGCCCGATGACGTCAAACTCTCCGAAGCGCCATTCTGGAGTGACAGCCAAGCGGCGTTCCTGAAAGCGGAAATTCTTGAGGACGCGGAGTGGGCGCCGATCGTCGACGAACTCAATGTCAGGTTGCACGCCAACAAGGCTTGAAGTGCCCCGCCGCGCTGACTGTCAGAGTCAAAGCGGCGGTTTTGTTTACATTAGGACATGAATGTACACGATTTGTATAAGCATACAGGCCCCGCTGTAGCCATAATTGACCAGTTACCAAGATCTGCGGACCGCCGCAAAAGGAATCTGTCACATGACTGCAGTAGAAAAACAGCGTCTCCCATTATCGTCCTGTCTTCCACGCTCGCCCTTGTTGTCAGGCGGCGATCCAGAAGCCAAGCGCACTGAGATTGCCCACTACTTCACCAGCGTCTTCGATAGATACGAATCCCTGTTCGACGTCTTGGCCAGTGATGCGGCCTTTTACGCCAAGCCCATCGCCCTGCGCCATCCATTGATCTTCTATTTCGGCCACACGGCCACTTTTTATGTCAATAAACTGCTATTGGCCAAGCTGCTGCCCGAGCGTATCGATCCGCGGCTGGAATCGATCTGCGCGGTGGGTGTGGACGAGATGAGCTGGGATGATCTGGACGACCGGCATTATGACTGGCCCACTGTGGGCGAGGTCCGCGTCTACCGGCAAAAGGTGCGTGCCGCGGTGCTCAAGATCATCCAGCGTTTGCCATTGCAGCTGCCTATACAGTGGGATGGGGTCTGGTGGCCGATCATCATGTGTATCGAACACGAGCTGATCCATCTGGAAACCAGTACGGTACTGATACGTCAGCAACAGCTAGGCTATGTACGCCCCATGCCCGAGTGGGCGCCGTGTCGTGCACAGGGAGACGCGCCGGAAAACCAGTTGCTGACACTGCCGGCCGGCCAGGTGACCCTGGGCAAGGCCCGCTCCGCCCAGCGTTATGGTTGGGATAACGAATACGGTGAGCGGCAGGTGGACCTGGGCGCTTTTCAGGCCAGCCGCTATCTGGTCAGCAATGCCGAGTTCCTGCAGTTTGTACAGGCAGAGGGTTATGCTGACGACAGTCTGTGGGATGCAGAGGGCTTGAAGTGGCGAGGCTTTACCGGAGCTCGACATCCGACCTTCTGGATCTGGCGTGAGGCCTGGTACTTGCGGCTGATGACCGAAGAGGTGGCCATGCCCTGGGACTGGCCGGTCGAGGTCAACTGCCTGGAGGCCAGCGCTTTCTGCCGCTGGAAGGCGCGCGAGAGCGGTGAACCGATCCGGCTGCCGAGCGAAGATGAGTGGTACCGTCTGTACGATCACGCTGGCGTGCAGGAGGTCCCGGCCGACCCGGCCAGCGCCAATCTGCAACTGGATCATTTCGCTTCCTCTTGCCCGGTGACGCAATTTGCCCACGGCGACTTTTTTGATGTGGTGGGCAACGTCTGGCAATGGACGCAAACGCCAATCTATCCGTTTGACGGTTTCCAGGTACACGCGCTGTACGATGATTTCACCACGCCGACGTTTGATAATCAGCATAATCTGATCAAGGGCGGGTCCTGGGCTTCCTGTGGTAATGAAACGTTGCGCAGTGCCCGCTATGCCTTCCGTCGCCATTTCTTCCAACATGCGGGGTTTCGTTACGTGTCTTCCGATGTGCAGGTCAAAGAACCGAATGCCTATTACGAAAGTGACCGGCAGATGTCCGAATACGCCGAATTTCATTATGGCGACAGTTACTTCAATGTAGCCAATTTCCCCAAGGCCCTGGCCGATCTGGCCATCGCCGCGATGGGCGATCAGCCGGCCAGAACCGCTCTGGATCTGGGCTGCGCTTCCGGCCGTGCGACCTTCGAGTTGGCCAGACATTTCGAGCAGGTCACCGGGATTGATTTCTCTGCCCGCTTCGTCGGCCAAGGGGCGGAAATGGCCGAGCAGGGCGTGCTGCGCTACACCCTGACCGATGAAGGCGAGCTGGTGTCCTACAAGGCCAGCCGTCTGGCTGATCTGGGACTGCAGGGCTGCACGTCCAGGGTGGCGTTCTACCAGGGTGATGCCTGCAATCTCAAGCCGCAGTTCAGCGGCTACGATCTGATCCTGGCAGTCAATCTGATCGACCGGCTGTATAACCCGGCCAGCTTTCTGCATACGGTGCATGAACGACTGAATCTGGGGGGCAAGCTGGTGTTGGCCTCGCCCTATACCTGGCTGGAAGAGCACACCCCGCGGGACCAGTGGGTCGGCGGTTTCAAAAAGGATGGTGAGAATTACACCACCCTGGACGGCTTGCAGGCCATGCTGGGCAAGCATTTCCGCCGGGTGGGCGAACCACAGAAAGTCGAATTCGTTATCCGCGAGACGCGGCATAAATTTCAGCACAGCTATTCCGAAGCCAGTGTCTGGGAGCGTATCCTGTGACCAGGCGTTGAATGAGGAAGAGCAGTGTGGATACTGATTTTGATCAGTTGATTACACGCGAGCGGACCCAGTCGGTGAAGTTCGATGCGCGCAGTGCGGTATTTGGCACTGACCAGGTGATCCCGTTATGGGTAGCGGATATGGATTTCGCCGCGCCAGAGGCGGTCACTCGCGCGCTGGAAGCGCGCGCCAGGCATCCGGTGTATGGTTACAGCCTGTTTCCAGAATCGCTCTATCAGTCGATGATCGAGTGGTTCGCAGCGCGGCATGGCTGGACCATAGAGCGGGACTGGATTCTGCTGGCGCCGGGTGTGGTGCCTTCGTTGCATGCCGCCGCCATGGCCTTCGCCAAAGCGGGCGAGGGCGTCATTATCCAGCCGCCAGTCTACCCGCCGTTCTTCAGTTCAGTGCAGGAGACCGGCCGGCGGGTCATCGAAAACCCGTTGCGCTGGCAGGATGGCGAATACCGGATGGATCTGGAGCATCTGTCCCACTGCGCTGAGCAGGGCGCCAGGATGCTGATCCTCTGCTCGCCCCATAACCCGGTCGGGCGGGTATGGCGCCGCGAGGAGTTGCAGGCGCTGCTGAAGATCACCCGCAAGCACAAGTTGATGGTCGTCTCGGACGATATCCATTGCGACCTGCTTTTCCCGGGCCAGACCCATCATATGCTGGCCTCCCTGGCGACTGCGCAGGACCGCATCATTACCGCCGTGGCGCCGAGCAAAACCTTCAACATCCCCGGCATGGGCTTGTCGGCACTGGTCATCCCGGATCCGCTGGAGCGCCAGGCGATGAAACGGGTGTTCGACAGCCTGCATATGCAGCAGGCCAACCCTTTCAGTATTGTTGCCTTCGAGGCCGCGTACCGGCACGGCGGTGCCTGGCTGGATGCGCTGCTGCCTTATTTGCAGTCGAACAGGCAGTTTGTTCGGCAGTATCTTGAGCAACATGTGCCGCAGATACATTGCGCGCAGGCGCAGGGCACCTACTTGCTCTGGCTCGATTGCCGGGCGCTGGAGATGACGGACGCGCAACTCAAGGCGTTCTTTATCCACAAAGCCGGTGTCGGATTGAATTCGGGGATTAGCTTTGGCGCGGCGGGCAGTGGCTATATGCGCCTCAATATCGGCACCCGGATCGAGCTGTTGAAGCAAGCACTCGAGCAAATTCGCGACGCTGTCCAGACGCATTATGCCGCGGCAGCGGTCCGCGAATCGCGCTAGCCAGCAAGCTGCATCGCTTTCAATCGGAACGCTCAGCCAGTCCGAATTGCAGTTCGGCGAGCCGGGCATAGAGCGGACTGCTGTGCATCAGTTCATGGTGCGTGCCCAGCGCGACCAGCTTGCCGTGTTCGATGACGGCGATGCGATCGGCGTGCTGCACCGTAGCCAGGCGGTGGGCGATGACCAGTGTCGTGCGGCCGTGCATCAGTGCGGGTAGCGCCTGCTGGATCAGATGTTCGCTCTGCGCATCAAGGGCGCTGGTGGCTTCATCGAGTAGCAGGATGGGCGCGTCGGTGAGCAAGGCCCGGGCAATCGCCATGCGTTGTTTCTGGCCGCCGGACAAGCCCAGCCCGGCATCGCCGAGCGGCGTGTCATAGCCCTGCGGCATGGCGTTGATGAACTCATGCGCGTGGGCCGCACGCGCGGCGCTGATGACCGCCTGCATGTCAGCATCGGGGCGCCCGTAGCGGATATTGTCGGCGACACTGCCATAGAACAACGCCGGGTTCTGCGCTACCAGGGCAAAGCAGCGGCGCAGGTCGGCGGGATCCAGTTGGCGAATGTCGCAGCCGTCCAGAGTGATATGGCCGGCGTCCGGATCGAAGAAGCGCAATAGCAGATCCAGCAAGGTGGATTTGCCGGCGCCAGAGGGTCCGACCAGAGCCAGCGTTTCACCGGCCTGCACCTGCAGAGTCAAGCCGTCGATGGCATTCATATCAGGCCGCGTGGGGTAAGCAAAGCGGACGTTCTCGAACGCCAGCTGGCCACTGACCCTGGCCGGCAGTTGCACCAGGCCGGTCTGCGGAGCGGTTATTTCCCGCTCGGTCTGCAGCAGTTCGACAATCCGCGCGCCAGCGCCAGCGGCGCGCTGCAGTTCACCGATGACTTCGCTCAAGGCCCCGGCAGACACGCCGACGATCAGGCTGTAAAACACGAAGGCGGCCAGTTCGCCGCCGCTGATACGTCCGGCAATCACATCCATGCCGCCAACCCAGAGCATCACGCCGATGGCGCCGAGTACCAATACGATGACCACGAACGTCAACCAGGCGCGTTGGCGGATGCGCTGCCGGGCAACCTCGAAGGCCTGCTCAACCACGCTGGCAAAACGCTGGCGATCCTGCGCCTGATGGTTGTACGCCTGGACTGTCTTGATCTGACCGAGAATCTCACCCACATAGCTGCCGACATCGGCAACACGGTCCTGACTCTGCCGGGAAAGGCTTCTGACGCGCCGACCAAAGAACACTATCGGCGCTATCACCAGCGGTATGGCCAGCATGACGATACTGGTCAGTTTGGGGTTGGTGATAAATAACAAGATAATGCCGCCCAACAGCATTAGCGCATTGCGCAGGGCAATGGACACGGTCGAGCCGATCACCGACTGCAGCACGGTGGTATCGGCGGTCAGGCGCGACTGGATTTCCAGACCGCGATTGCTTTCGTAAAAACCCGGATGCAGGTCTATCAGATGGTCGAACACCTGCCGGCGGATGTCCGCGACGACGCGCTCGCCAATCCAGGACACCAGGTAGAATCGGGCAAAAGTACCGACCGCCAGCGCCAACACCAATAGGGCAAAAAAGCCTACCGACTGATTCAGCAGTTCTGGCGAACGGGTAGCGAAACCCTGGTCAACCAGCAAGCGCAAACCCTGACCAAGGGACAGAGTGATGGCGGCAGTAAAGGTCAGCGCCAGCATCGCACCCGCGACCTGCCAGCGGTAGGGGGCAATAAAGCGTAGGGTCAGAGCCAGGGCTTGCTGATGGGTGCCTGCGGTCGTCTTCATTGCGCATCCGGTCGAGATTCGATGTGAGCTATGTTACCCTTACGCGCCCATTTTTTACCTCCTAATTTCCTGCTGGAACCCAACTGATGAGCTCTCGAAACATCTGGACCCACAAGGGTACCTTTCTGCTTGCGGCGGTTGGATCGGCCGTCGGCCTTGGCAATCTGTGGCGCTTTCCCTATCTGACCGGCGAAAACGGCGGCGGGGCCTTTATTCTGGTCTATGCGATGACCATCGCCATCGTCGGGATCCCGATCCTGATCGCCGAGACCTTGATTGGTCGCGCCAGCCGTAGAAGTCCGATCATGGGCATGAACTATCTGACCGAGACCCATGGCGTACACCGCGCCTGGCGCAGCATTGGCTGGATGGGCGCGTCAGCGGCCTTTATTATCCTCAGCTTCTATTCGGTGATCGCTGGCTGGGCGCTGCATTATGCCTTCCTGATGTTCAGTGGTTCGCTGGCTGGTGCTGACGCAACGGCGATTGGTGCCTCATTCGATACCCTGCTGGCTTCTCCAGGGCTGCTGGTGCTGTATCACACGCTGTTCATTGCCGCGTCCGGGCTGATTGTCGGTATGGGCATTCACAAGGGCATCGAGGGCGGCCTGCGCTTCATGATGCCGGCGTTATTTCTGATTCTGTTGATCGTGCTGGTCTATGCGTTGATAGTCGGTGATGCCGCAGCTGCGATCAGTTTCCTGTTTACCTTCAATTTGCAGGATCTGAGTCTGGAGGGTTGGTTGCAGGCGATGGGGCAATCGTTCTTTACCCTGAGTCTGGGCATGGGCGCGATTATGGCCTACGGTGCCTACATGTCCCCTGAGGCCTCGTTGACCCGCACAGCGATCTCGATTGCGCTGGTGGATACCGTGATCGCGCTGATGGCCGGCGTAGCGATCTTCGCTCTGGTCTTCGGTAGTGGTCTTGAAGCCGCTCAGGGCCCGGGGCTGATGTTTGTGACCTTGCCCATCGCCTTTGCCGAGCTCCCGGGCGGCGCTTTTCTGGGTGGTATTTTCTTCTTGCTGGTGATTGGTGCCGCACTGACCTCAGCGATTTCCCTGGTCGAGCCTGTGGCGGCGTGGCTGGTCGAGCGTTTTGACTTTAGCCGTCCACAAGCGGTGGCCATGATGGTCACCAGTTGCTGGGCGCTGGGCTTGATTACCGTGTTCAGTTTCAATATCTGGGCCGAGGATTCCTTCACGCACCCGTGGTTCAACCGCTCGCCGTTTGATGTGCTGGAGTTTATTACCAATATTCTGATGCCGCTGAGCGGCCTGCTGATAGCCTTGTTTGCCGGCTGGGCGCTGAGTCGCGATGAAGTGCTGCGCGAGATGGCTACCCATCCAGGCTGGTTCCGGATCTGGCAATTTCTGGTGCGCTTTGTCGCGCCTACGGCTGTCGCGTTCGTGTTCCTGCGAACCCTTCCGCAAATTCAAGGCAACCTGTTGCCGGCGCTGCTGGCGATACTGATGATTGGCGCTTTCAGCGCTGGCCGGGTGTTCCTGGTCCGGCGCTAACGTAACGCTGTTGGGGTAGCCGGGTCAGGAGCAGCGCACTCAGCGCTGTTCTGCCAAACTCGCCAGTGCGGCGCCGTGGCCAGCCAGGATGACCTGGTTACGGCCGGCCCGCTTGGCTGCATACATGGCGCGATCAGCCAGGTTGACCAGCTCGTCGGCTGTCTTGGCATCGGCAGGATAGCGCGCTACGCCGACGCTGGCTGAAATCTGCACCAGCATGTCGTGCACAGTAAAAGGCCGGCAGAGTGCGTCGGTGATCTTGCCTGCGACGTGGAGAGCCTGCTCGGCAGCACTGACCTCATTGAGTGCAACAGTGAATTCATCGCCGCCCATGCGCGCGACGGTGTCCGATTCGCGTACACACTCCTTCATGCGCTGCGCCACCAGGCGCAACAGCGTGTCGCCGGCCTCATGACCCATACTATCGTTGACTTCCTTGAAACCGTCCAGATCGATAAACATGACCGCCATGGACAGCCCTGCCCGTTCGGCATGGCGCAGGTCCTGCTGCAGGCGGTCGATGAACAGGCGGCGGTTAGGCAGGTTAGTCAGAATGTCAAAATTGGCCTGGTGCCAACTCTGATCTTCGGCGGCCTTGCGCAGGGTGATATCCCGGGCAATGCCCACCACCGCTTCAACCACTTCCGGATAGCCTGCCTCCTGGACCAATACTGGCGACAAGATATATTCGAAGTGCTGACCGGCGCCCAGGGTGTAGGAAAACTCGCCCCGGTAACTTTCACCGCTACTGATGACCTGCATGAGGTTGCGTTGCAGACTGGCGGCAAAATCGAAACCAAGATCGAAGCAGGTCTTGCCGATCACGTGCTGCTGCGGCCGGTCGAACAGGTCGGTGGTGGCGGCATTGACGTAAACAAAGCGGCCTTCCGGGTTGAGCACAAAGGTCTGATCGGTCGAGGCACTGAGAATGGTCTTCAGCAGGCGGGTATCCATATCCTTTTCGGTGGTGTAGCTGGCCAGTGCCTCGGTTAGTGACTGGTCAATGGCTTCATTGAATCGCAAAATATCGTCAAGGCAGTCCGGTGCTGTGGCCGGGTCGATCTGTTTGATCCACAAGCGCAGGACGTTAACGCGCAGCGCCCGGTATTCCGAGATGGCTTCGTTGATGGAAAAGCC
>JAWOGT010000009.1:0-5550 GCA_046496585.1 Halopseudomonas sp. | reverse complement strand
TCATCGGACTCAAAAAACAGCATCTGTGCCACGCCTTCATTGGCATAGATCTTCGCCGGCAAGGTGGTGGTATTGGAGAACTCCAGGGTCACGTGCCCTTCCCATTCCGGCTCCAGCGGTGTGACGTTCACAATAATACCGCACCGTGCATAGGTGCTCTTGCCCAGGCAGATGGTCAACACATTGCGCGGGATACGGAAGTATTCGACGGTACGCGCCAGGGCAAAGGAGTTGGGCGGGATGATGCATATGTCGCTGGTGATATCGACAAAACTCTTCTCGTCGAAATGCTTGGGATCCACTGTCGCCGAATGAATATTGGTAAAAACCTTGAACTCGTTTGAGCAGCGCACATCGTAGCCGTAGCTGGACACGCCATAGGAAATAACCCGGTCATTTTCCTCGCCGCGTACCTGACGCTCGACAAAGGGCTCGATCATGCCCTGTTCCTGGGACATTTGACGGATCCAACGGTCTGACTTGATGCTCATGATGTGCCCTGCAGTGTGCAAAAAAGAGGTGGCATGTTAACGGGTAATCCCCGCTGAAAAAAGAGTGCTGTCAGGCAGCGCCTCAATCGTCACTGATGCTGATGCTGGGCATGGCCTGTGCATTCCCTGCCCGTTCGGCGATCCGCGCGCCGACATGCCGCGCGATGTCCTGATAGATCATGCTGATCTGACATTCCGGTTCGGCTACCACCGTAGGCGTACCGCCATCGGCCTGCTCCCGAATCATCATCGACAGCGGCATGGAAGCCAACAGATCGACTCCGTATTGTTCGGCCAATCGCTCACCGCCGCCTTCGCCAAACAAATGCTCGGCATGTCCGCACTGCGAACAGATGTGGATTGCCATGTTTTCCACCACGCCCAGCACCGGAATATTCACCTTGTTGAACATCTCGATGCCCTTGATCGCATCCAGCAGCGCCAGATCCTGCGGTGTGGTCACAATCACCGCGCCGGTCACTGGTACTTTCTGCGCCAGCGTCAGCTGAATATCGCCCGTACCTGGCGGCATATCGACTACCAGATAATCCAGATCATCCCAGGCGGTCTGCGTCAGCAGTTGCATCAGCGCACCCGAGACCATCGGCCCGCGCCACACGGCAGGGGTATTCTCGTCCATCAGAAAGGCCATGGACATGACCTGTACGCCGTGGGCACGGGGCGCGATAAACAGCTTCTGATCTTTTACTTCAGGGCGAGTATTAGCCGGCAACCCGAGCATAAGGCCCATGCTCGGGCCATAAATGTCGGCGTCCAGAATACCAACGACCGCACCTTCGCGGGCCAGCGCCAGCGCCAGATTAACCGCCGTGGTCGACTTGCCTACGCCACCCTTGCCCGAGGCCACCGCGATAATATTCTTCACGTTGGCCAGCGCTTCGATGTTGCCTTGAGCCGGCGCCGGACGAACCACACAATGGACATTGACCCTGGCAGACTCAACCGCGTCCACCGCCTCCACTGCCACCTGGAGCATGTACCCGATGCCGGCGGTCAAGCTGGCAGCGGCGTAGCCCAGTTCGATATCCACCGTCACCCTGCCCTGATCAATCTGGATGTCGCGTAGACAACCCGCGCTGATCAAGTCCGTTTTCAGATAAGGATCCTGATATTGGCTCAGGGCGCGTTCGATGGCCGTACGATCAATCTGTGACATGGGGATATCCAGTGGGGAGACACGATGCCTACATGCTAATGGCTGCCGAGTCTGCAGGAAAGGGGATAATACTGGGTACTCTTTGCGGCGAGTTGGGGCTGCGGCGAGTGCGGACGCGCGTGCTTCTATTGGCTGTTATCCATGGCTTTGATAGATAGCGCGCCGGGCGGCGCGCTATGCTAGCTTGCGAATGATGGAAGGGCATCGTCCCCGGTGGGGCGCTCGGATTTCAAACCCGGTGAGATGCGCCAGGCGCGTCTGGTAGGTTCGACTCCTATTCCCTTCCGCCATCATGCTGCAGCACAACCGCCTCAGGCGGCGTCAGCTTCCTCCATTTCTTCTTCACTGCCGCCTTCTTCTACTTCCTCTTGCATGTCATCTGTAGCGGTGTCCGCTGCATTGCCATCCTGGGCGGCTTCAACCAGCTCGATCAAGGTGTTCATCAAGCGCTCACCGCGCTCACCAACCATCTCGACGAAGGTATCTCGTACCGGCATGCTCAGTTCGCGGAAAGCGTCGCGCTCTTGCGGCGTCAGGTACACCAGTTCGATGTCGCTGTTCTTGGTGATGATATCCAGACGTTCGGTATTCAGGCGCGTCTGCACTTCATGGATATAGGGCACCAGCTCGACAACGGCTTCTTCGATCATCGCCTTGTGTTCATCAGACAAGCCGTCGTACCAGGCATCGTTACCCATAAAGGTCGCGACAAACTGCGCCTGCTTGGCAAAGATCAGATAATCCTGGACCTGGTAAAAATCCATTTCCTGGTGGGCAAAGATCGGCTGAATGTTGCCATCCAGCTGCCCTAGCTGCATACCGCTGAACAGCTCGCCGTACTCCATGGTGGTGGGCTCGGCGCCATAGGCACTATAGGTCTCGCGCAACAGACGATTATCCATGGTGCGGATAGCCAGGCCGCTGAAGTCTTCCGGGGTGCGGACTGCCTTGTTGGCACTCCATACCTGCCAGCCCTCGGGCACGATCGCTAGTGGCTGCAGGTTGCGCTCGCGAAAAGCCGCTACCAGGTCTTCATGCTGGCGGAAGGCCGGGTCATTCAGTATCTCTGTATTGAGTTTTTCGTCATCGGTCAGCACAAAATTAAGGCTGAAAAGCTGTGACTCCGGAACGGTGCCTCCAAGGAAGCCCGAACCGAACGCCAGCTCAATGGCGCCGTCCTGAACCTGATCATAGATATCGGTCAGGCCGCCCAGCTGGCCATAGGGATAGAGCCTGACGGCAATTTCGCCGTCGGACTTTTCACTGATCAGTTCGGCAAATTTTTCGCCGTATTCGTATTGCACACTACCTTCAATCTCTTCCAGACCAATACCCCAGGTGATGACTTCAGCGGATGCCGCTTCTGGCGCCGCTGTGTCCGCTGCCGTTGACGCGGTTTCCGGCTCGTCTGAACCACAAGCCGCCAGCAATATGACAGCCCCGGCAATAAAACCATTGCGCATTATCATGGAACGCTCCTTATCAATTGTTCTGGTTAGCCTTTTTAACCTTAGCACACGCTACGCTATGCAAAAACAATCGACTTGGGTTATGTTGAATAAAGCAACACTCAAAGCGGTATTCGGCAACAGTGTCGTAAATGGACTGGATGCAGAGGACAATCACATGCCCGATTTACAAGGGCCCCCCGCCGCCAGCGGCTGGAAAAAGGGATTGATCAGCGCTTTCAGTTTGCTCGATCGCTTCACCGAGCAAATCGAAAAACTGATTTTAGGCTCCACCGTGTTATTCGTTTCCGGGATGCTGGTTGCCCACGTGCTGGGCCGGCAACTGTTTGGCAGCGGCGTCACTGGTCAGGTCGAGCTGACGCAAATGAGCATGGTCATCATGACCTTCGCCGGCCTGGGTTACGGTGTGCGCCGGGCCAGGCATATTTGCATGTCGGCGTTCTACGACCAGCTCAAAGGCTGGCCGCGCAAGGCACTGCTGATTGTCATCAGTGTGCTGACCGGGGCGCTGATGTTTTACCTGTGCTGGCACGCATGGGATTACGTCAGCAACATGCAAAGCCGCGGGCGCTCTTCCTCAGCGCTGCAAATCCCCTTGTGGATTCCCTATTTGGCTGCACCAATCGGCTTTGCACTGGCCGGCTTACAGTACTGGCTGACCGCGGCGCGCAATCTCATTTCCAAGGACATCTACCGCTCCTTTAGCGAAAAAGAACGCTACGACGAGGTGCCCCTTGACTCCGCCCCCTGACCGCTGGACTCGCCCATGACAACGATTATCGTCATAAGCATGGTCGTGCTGCTGTTGCTCGGCTTCCCGATGATGGTGCCCTTGCTGGTCGCCAGCCTGATGTTCCTGTTTCTGGTTATCGACATGAACAGTGTCAGCTTGCTCATGGGCCAGATGATCAGCGGCGTGCAAAGCTGGGCCTTGGCGGCCGTGCCTTTGTTTATTTTCGCCGCCGACTTGATGACCCGCGGTCACACGGCCAATCGTCTGCTGGATCTGGTACAAAGTTTTGTCGGGCATCTGCGCGGTGGCCTGCCGATTACCACGGCGGCAGGCTGTACCTTGTTTGGCGCCGTGTCCGGCTCCACCCAGGCAACGGTCGTCGCGATGGGCGGACCGATGCGTCCGAAACTGCTGGAAAAAGGCTATTCGGACGCCTTCAGCATCGCCTTGATCATCAACTCCAGCGACATCGCCCTGCTGATCCCGCCGAGCATCGGCATGATTATCTACGGCGTGGTGTCAGGCGCCTCGATTGGCGATCTGTTCATTGCCGGTATCTTGCCCGGCCTGCTGATTTTGCTGATGTTCTCGGTGTATTGCTGGTATGCCTCGATCCGCATGGGTATCGCCCCGGAAGAACGGGCTACCTGGATAATGCGTGGCCGCGCGTTGAAAAAGGCCCTGCTGCCTTTGGGCTTTCCGTTGGTGGTGGTGGGCGGGATTTACGGCGGGATTTTCAGCCCGACGGAAGCGGCGGCGGTGGCGGTGCTGTATGCCTTTATATTGGAAGTCGTCATTCTGCGCGCGGTAAAGGTCGGTGAGCTATGGGACATCGCCCTGTCGACTGGAATGATCACCGCTGTGGTGTTTATTCTGGTGGCGGCGGGCAATGCCTTCACCTACACGATTTCCTTTGCCGGCATACCCCAGGCGATCCTCGGGCCGGTGATTGAAACCATTGGCGATAGCCAGACCCTGGTCCTGGCGCTAATTGCTGTTTCTTTTTTTATCGGCTGCATGTTTGTCGACCCCATCGTCGTCATCCTGATCCTCACCCCGCTATTCAAGCCAGCGGTAGCAGCAGCCGGCCTGGACCCGATCCATGTTGGCGTGATCGTCACATTACAAGCGGCTATCGGCTCGGCTACGCCGCCTTTTGGCTGTGATATTTTCACTGCTATGGCGGTATTCAGGCGGCCCTATTTCGATGTGATTCGCGGCACCCTGCCGTTCATTCTGATTTTGCTGGCCGCCACTGTAGTGCTGATCATGTTTCCGGCAATCTCACTGTGGCTACCGTCGTTGGCCTTATGAACACTAGCCAGGTAGATGCTGGCGACAAAATGCCGCAGTGACCACAGCGGCCTCGCGGATCAGCTGCGCCTGGGTGCGACCGGAGGCCTTGAGCGGCTTGAAGTCATGCTCGGCAGTATCCAGCCAATGCACTTGCAGGGAGTCCGAGAGCCGATAAACGGCGACCTCCTGCGGTTTGCCGAGTGGATCACGGGTACCCTGCAGTATCAGCACGGGGGTAGCCAGGTGCTGCAGATGGGCGGTGCGGGTCTTGTCCGGCTTACCCGGGGGATGGAAGGGATAACCAAAGCAGACGCCCCCTGACACCGGTAGTTCATCAGCCAGCATGCTGGCCACCCTGCCGCCCATCGACTTGCCGCCAATAAA
>JAWOGT010000004.1:0-12780 GCA_046496585.1 Halopseudomonas sp. | reverse complement strand
TGAACATCTCCAGCATGCGTTCTGTGACCACATAGCCGCCGGCGGCATTGCCCGCACCGAGCAGCACACCAAAGAAGCCGATCACTTGCTCCAACGGCGTTGCCGCATTGAGCAGCGCCCACATCGCGCCAACCACGACGATGCCGTGGATGAAGTTGGAACCTGACATCAGGGGTGTATGCAGAATGGCGGGTACCCGGCCGATGATCTCGTAGCCGGTAAAGGCCGCCAGCATGAAGATATACAGTGCAACAAAACCGGTGATGCTTGTGGTGACGTCCATGCTCATTCCCCCCCTGGTTCGGCAGCCTTCCTGGCCGTCTCGTTTTTGATCTGTCCGTCGTGCGTCAGTATCGCACCGGCGAGAATCTCGTCGTCCCAATCCAGCGTCAATACGCCGTCCTTGACCATCAAGCCGATCAGGGCCAGCAGGTTACGCGCATAGAGCTCGGAGGCGTGCTCGGCCAACTGGCTGGGGATATTCAGCGGCGCGACTATGCTGGTGGGACCTATTTCGACCGTATCGCCCGGCTGGGTCAGCGGCGTGTTACCGCCACCCTCGGCGGCCAGGTCAATAATCACCGAGCCGGGCTTCATGCCCATGATCTGCGCTTCGCTGATGATTATCGGGCTGGGTCTGCCGGGAATCGAGGCCGTAGTAATCACCGCGTCGGCGCTTTGAATATGCCGGGTCAGCACCTCTGCCACCTTGGCCTGCTCTTCGTCAGTCAACTCCCGGGCGTAACCGCCCTGGCCACTGGCGGACACACCGGTATCGACAAATTTGGCACCGACCGACTCTACTTGCTCCTTGACCTCGGACCGCACATCATAACCTTCAACCATCGCGCCCAGACGTTTGGCCGTTGCCAGTGCCTGCAGTCCGGCCACCCCGGCACCCATTACCAGCACCCGTGCCGGTCGCAGGGAGCCGACGGCGGTGGTCATCATCGGCAAAATGCGATTGAGGCTGGTCGCCGCCAGCAATGCCGCGTAATAGCCAGCTAACGCGGCCTGTGACGACAGCGCATCCATGGCCTGCGCACGGGTGATACGCGGCACCAGTTCCATGGCGAAGCACGTGATCTTGGCGTCGCGCAGCGCGCGAACCGTAGCCAGTTCCCGGTGCGCATACACGAAGCAGCAGAGTACGGTTCCCGGGGTCATCTGTTCGATTTCCGCCAGCGACGGGGGCTGCACGCTGAAAATAAGACCCACGTCGGCGGGTGAACTGGACAGTGCGACACCGGCTGTTTCATAAGCGGCATCAGGAATACGAGCGGCCAGCCCGGCGCCTGGCTGCAGGATGATGTCGATCCCGAGTTTGTGGAGTTTGTCGACTACGGCGGGAACCAGGGCGACGCGCTTTTCATGCAGGCGGGTTTCTCTGGGGACAAACAGCTTGATTGGCATGCTGGCTCCTGTGGCGCGTCTTGTTTGCTCACAGCATAGACCAAGTCCCCACAGTGCGTTTTAAAGCACTGCGCCGCGTTGAGGCAAGCAACCATCCTCCCGGCAGTAACAGCTCGGAAGCGCAGCCCTCAGGCCGCACTCAGCGCGTCGCTAGCCGCGTGCCTCACGCAGGATGGCCGGCAAACTCCTCTGCTACGCTAGCCATTAACTGGGCATTGTCATGCTGCCAGGGATGGAAATCGTCCTTGTAGAAATCACGGTAATCGCGGATCAGGTGGGAGAAAAAGCCGTTTGGACCCCATAGCCAGTACATGCCCTTGCACCAGGTCTTAACGGTCAAGGCACGGTCTTTCCTGAGCATGTGCCAGGTCCCTAGGGTCACATCCTTGAGAAAGAAAAACGTCGACTGGCGCATGGCTTTGCGCAAGATACGCCGATCGCCACAAACCTGCATATACACATCGAAAGCGACTGCCTTGTGTTCTGTCTCTTCCAGCGCATGCCAGCGCCATAACTGACGCAGCTCCGGCGTCGCGCCTTGAATCCATTGCGGATCACGCAACATGGCATTGGCCATGATGGCGGTGAAGTGTTCCATCGCGACGGTACCGGCCAGCTGCCGCTCGGCTGAAAAATGCTTCTGTACGAAGCGAATGCGCTTTTTGACCGTCACTTCCAAGCGGTCAATGTCATAGCCCAGATCACGCAGACGGTTGTTATATTCAACGTGTTCGCGGCTGTGATGGCCTTCCTGGCCGATAAAGCCACGAATCTGCTCTTTCAGGGTTGGATCGGTAACCTGGTCGCGAAAATGCCTTACCGAGTCGATAAAGTACCGCTCACCATCGGGAAACAGCACCGACATGGCGTTGAAAAAATGCGTCTTGAACGGATCGTTGCTATGCCAATGCCGCGGCAGCGGATTGGGCAGATCAAAATCCATATGGCGCGGTCGTATGATCAGATTGGCGGGCGTCAGGCTGGACATGGCAACTCCGGTTACGTGATTCGCTGTGACACCTCGCACGGGTGCCTGATAGCAATATAGGCTTCTCAGGTGTTGAGTAACAGGTCGGATACAGCCAATTAGCAGGCCATTTCTGGCTCAATGCGAGGATGTTTATGGCTCAGGCTGGCACTTTAACCGCGCCCAACTAGTATGGATTAATCTCACCCTTTTTCTGACGCAGGACGCTATATGACAGCGATCATCGACTTTCTCAACACTATCTTCTGGGGCTATGTACTCATTTACGGTCTGCTGGCCGTGGGTGTGTTCTTCACCATCAGACTGGGCTTTCTGCAGTTCCTGCATTTTGGCGAGATGGTCAAGGCGATACGGGGTTCCAGAGAAAGCGACGAATCGGGCATTTCGCCCTTTCAAGCACTGTGTACCAGCCTGGCCTCACGGGTAGGCACCGGCAATCTGGCGGGCGTCGCCGTTGCGCTCTACCTGGGAGGTGCGGGTGCGATTTTCTGGATGTGGATGGTCGCTTTGGTGGGTATGGCTACAGCCTATTCAGAAAGCACGCTGGCGCAGCTGTACAAGGTGCGCGATGGCCAGGGGCAGTATCGCGGCGGCCCGGCCTTCTATATTTCCAAAGGCCTCAAGGCGCCCTGGGCTGGCGGCGTATTTTCCGTCTGTCTGATTATCTCCTTCGGATTGGTGTTCAATGCGGTCCAGGCCAATTCGATCGCCGACGCCATGCAAGGGGCATTCGGCTTCTCGAAGATGTGGGTCGGCTTGGTCATTGCCTTCTGTGCAGGGTTGGTCATTTTTGGCGGGCTGCGCTCGATCGCCCGTTTTGCCGAATTGATCGTGCCCTTTATGGCCGCCGTTTACGTGTTGATGGCGCTGGTTGTGATGGTCATGAACATCAGCGAAGTACCCGGTGTACTGGCGTTGATCGTCAAGAGTGCCTTCGGTCTTGAAGAAGCCGCCGGTGGTGCAGCAGGCTCGGTTACCGCTGCGATGCTCAACGGCATCAAGCGCGGTCTGTTTTCCAACGAAGCGGGCATGGGCTCGGCGCCCAACATTGCCGCCACCGCCACTCCGGCGCCGCATCATCCATCATCGCAAGGTCTGGTACAGGCCATGGGCGTATTTATCGATACCATCGTCATCTGCACCGCGACGGCGGTGATGATTTTACTCTCCGGGGTGCTAGAGCCCGGTTCGGGCATTACCGGTACGCAGTTGACCCAGCAGGCCATGGAATCGCATATCGGCGTCGCCGGCACCTACTTCATCGCCATTGCGATTCTGTTTTTTGCTTTCACCTCGATTGTCGCCAATTACTCCTATGCGGAAAATGCGCTGATCTTTCTCGGTATCGGCAATACAGCCGGCCTGACCGTGCTGCGCATTGCCGCCTTGGGCATGGTGGTATGGGGTGCGATGCAGGCCGTCGCCACTGTGTTCAATGCGGCGGATGCGTCGATGGGGTTGATGGCCACCATCAACCTGATCGCTATCGTCATGCTGTCTGGCACTGTGGTGAAGCTGACCAAGGACTATATGGGTCAGCGCAAGGAAGGCCAGGTGCCCAAATTCAAGGCAGCCGACTTTCCCGAGCTGAAGGAAAAGATCAATACCGATATCTGGCGCTGAACCCGCTGGACGGCATCAGGGGCGGAATCAAGGGAAGAGCCGAGGGCAGAGCTCAGCCCTTGATTTCCTGCAGAGTGTTGCCGCCATCCACCACCAGCATCTGCCCGGTCAGATAGCTGCAACCCTCACTTGCCAGAAACACCACCACGCGCGCGATTTCCTCCGGCGTGCCCGGCCGGCCTACCGGTGTGTGCAAGCCCGCCGCTATCTCTTCCGGCTGACTTGAGGGCGTCGCTATCCAGCCTGGCGCCACCGCATTAACCGTCACACCCTGCCCGGCGACTTCATGCGCTACTGCACGCGTCAGGCCGACCATGCCGGATTTTGCCGCGCTGTAACCGGCAGTCCCCGGAAAGGTCACCAAGGGACCAGTGACCGAGGCAATGTTGACGATACGACCGTAGCCGGCCTGCAACATATGTGGCAGCACGGCGCGGGTCACGTGAAAGCAGGTATTCAGGTTCAGATCGAACTCGCGCTGCCACTGCAAAAAGGGCAACTTGTGAAACAGCTCGGGCAGCGGCGTATCGACGCCGGTCTGGGTCATACCGGCATTGTTGATCAAAATGTCGATACGGCCGAACCGGGCCATCGCGCGATCCACCAATTCCTCCACCTGCGCCGCATCGGTCAGATCCGCCACATGCGCCAGACAGCGCTCAGCCTGTTCATCCAGCGTGCGCTGCCGGTCAAAAATGCGATTGGTGGTCGAAGTCAGCACCAGGCTGGCACCGGCGTCAAACAGCAAGCGAGCCGTGGCGAAGCCAATCCCCTCGGCACTGCCTGCACCGGTAACCAGGGCCACCCTGCCCTGCATGTCGTAAGTAGCCAAGGTCAGTCCGCCAGTCGCCAGGTCGTGCCGCTCTTGCCGTCCTCCAGCACCACGCCCATGGCCGTCAGTTGATCTCTGATACGGTCTGATTCCGCCCAGTGCTTGTCTGCCCGTGCCTGCAGGCGTTGCTTGATCAGCAGCTCAACCGACTCGGCATCGACCTTACCTTCGGCACCGGCACGCAGGAAGGTATCGGGCTCAAGCTGCAGCAGGCCAAGACTTTCGGCCAGCTCACGCAAGCGCGCTGCCAGCCCGGCTGCCGCACTCATATCGGTATCCTTGAGGCGATTGACCTCGCGGACCATATCGAACAATACGGCGCAGGCTTCAGGGGTGTTGAAATCATCGTCCATTGCCGCGGCAAAGCGTTGAACAAACGCCTCCCCACCGGCTGCGGGGGCCTGCGGCAAGCCCTTGAGTGCGTGATAGAAACGTTCAAGTGCGCCCTTGGCTTCCTTCAGGTTGTCTTCGGAATAGTTGATCGCGCTGCGGTAATGGCTGGAGACCAGCAGGTAACGCACCACTTCCGGATGGTACTTTTCCAGTACCTCGCGAATGGTGAAGAAATTGCCCAGTGATTTGGACATCTTCTCGCCATCCACACGCACCGCACCGGCATGCATCCAGGCCATGGCGTAGGGTTTCTCGTTAGCCGCTTCGCTCTGGGCGATCTCGTTCTCGTGATGCGGAAATACCAGATCCGGCCCACCGCCGTGGATGTCGAAGGTTTCGCCCAGGCAGCAGTTGGACATTACCGAACACTCGATATGCCAACCCGGACGCCCATCACCCCAGGGCGAAGGCCAGCTCGGCTCGCCGGGCTTGACGCCCTTCCAGAGCACAAAGTCCAGCGGGTCTTGTTTGGCTTCATCGACCTCGACGCGGGCGCCGATGCGCAGATCTTCAATCTTCTTGCGCGACAACTTGCCGTAGCCAACAAACTTGCCGACCCGGTAGTAGACGTCGCCGTTGCCCGGCGCGTAGGCATAACCCTTGTCGATCAGGGTCTGAATCATCGCGTGCATGCCCGGCACATGGTCGCTGGCCTTGGGCTCCATGTCGGGACGCAGCACATTCAGCCGTGCCTCGTCTTCATGCATGGCGGCGATCATGCGGCCGGTCAGATCGAGAAAGCTTTCACCGTTTTCATTGGCGCGGCGGATGATCTTGTCGTCGATGTCGGTGATATTGCGCACATAGGTCAGCTGGTAACCGCGAAATCGCAGCCAGCGGGCGACCACGTCAAAGGCCACCATGACCCGCGCATGGCCGATATGGCAGTAGTCATATACCGTCATTCCGCACACATACAGTCGCACGTGGTTGTCTTCCAGCGGCGTGAGTGGCGCCTTGGTCTTGCTCAGCGTGTTGTAGATCGACAGCGTCATTATTGGCCCCAGGAATCTCTGAGTGTCACGGTACGATTGAACACCGGATGCCCCGGCTTGGAATCCTTGCGATCAACGCAGAAATAGCCTTCGCGCTCGAACTGAAAACGCTGTTCGGCTTCGGCAGCGGCCAGTGACGGCTCGGCGCGGCAGCCGGTCAGGACCACCAGGGAATCGGGATTGATGTTCTCGAGGAAGCTACTGCCTTCCTCGTTCTTGTCCGGATTGGGCGCGCGGAACAACCGGTCATACAAGCGCACTTCGCACTCCAGGCTCTGCGCCGCCGGCACCCAGTGAATCACGCCCTTGACCTTGCGCCCTTCGGGATTCTTGCCCAGCGTGTCGGGATCGTAGGAGCACAGCAACTCAACGATATTACCCTGCTCATCGGTCACGGCTTCATCCGCGCGGATCACGTAGCTGCCGCGCAGGCGCGCTTCACCGCCCGGCAACAGGCGTTTGTAGCCCTTGGGCGGATCCAGCATGAAGTCGTCCTGATCGATATACAGCTCACGACTGAACGGCAGTTCGCGCACGCCCATGTCGTCCTTGGGATGCCGCGGCAGATGCAGCTGCTCGGTCTGGCCTTCCGGGTAATTGGTGATGGTCACCTTCAGCGGGCGCAGTACACACATGGCACGCGGCGCGCTGGCATCCAGATCCTCGCGAATACAGAACTCCAGTACGCCCATATCCACCACCGCATCGGAGCGGGTGACGCCAATGCGCTCACAGAATTCGCGCAGCGATCCAGGGGTGTAACCGCGACGCCGGAACGCGCTCAGCGTCGACAGGCGCGGATCGTCCCAACCCTGTACATGGCCTTCATCGACCAGTTGCTTGAGCTTGCGCTTGCTGGTCACCGTGTAGTTCAGGTTCAGCCGGGCAAACTCGTACTGACGCGGGGTTGCCGGCACCGGCAGATTGCCCAGGCACCAATCATACAGTGGCCGATGGTCCTCGAACTCCAGGGTGCAGATCGAGTGGGTAACCCCTTCCAGCGCATCCGACTGCCCGTGGGTAAAGTCATAGCTGGGATAGACGCACCACTTGTCGCCGGTTTGATGGTGATGCGCGTGGCGAATGCGATACAGAATCGGATCACGCAGATTCATGTTTGGCGCCGCCATATCGATCTTCGCCCGCAATACCTTGGCTCCGTCAGTAAACTCGCCGGCAGTCATGCGCGCAAACAGATCAAGGTTTTCATCCACAGCGCGATCACGGAACGGGCTGTTGCGGCCCGGTTCAGTCAGGTTGCCGCGGTATTCACGGGCCTGCTCCGGGGTCAGATCACAGACGTAGGCCTTGCCGGCCTTGATCAGCTCGATGGCCCAGGCATGCAGCTGATCAAAATAATCTGAGGCATAACGTACCTTGCCAGCCCACTGGAAACCTAACCACTCGACATCCTGCTTGATGGCATCGATGTATTCCTGCTCTTCCTTGGCCGGGTTGGTATCGTCAAAGCGCAGATGACAGTCGCCGCCGAACTCCTGGGCCAGGCCGAAATTCAGGCAGATCGACTTGGCGTGGCCAATGTGCAGATAGCCGTTGGGCTCAGGCGGGAAACGGGTCACTATCCTGGTGTGCTTGCCGCTGTCCAGGTCAGCCCGAACGATCTGCCTGAGGAAGTGGGCGGGTGCGGTGGTTTCCGGTTTGTTCATAAGGTGTGCAAGACTCGTTACGGGTAACGCCACGGGGCGCTACGGATTTTGGCTAGGCCATAGTGGCCAAAACCCTTATCATACCGCAAAGTGTCAAGCGCCTGAACGCGGTCCGTGCGTCAGCCGCTGCATTCATTCAACTTTTTAGTCCGAGGATTGCCTTACATGGTCAAGCTGCATACCAATCACGGTGTCATCACCCTGGAACTCTTTGCCGACAAGGCGCCGGAAACCGTCGAAAACTTCAAGCAATATGTGCGTGACGGTCATTATGACAACACCATTTTCCACCGGGTAATTCCCAACTTCATGGTCCAGGGTGGTGGTTTTGAGCCCGGCATGAAGCAAAAAGAAGCCCGCGCGCCGATCAAGAACGAAGCCGATAATGGCCTGGCCAATGCATTGGGCACCGTTGCCATGGCCCGTACCATGGAGCCGCACTCTGCCAGCGCACAGTTTTTTATCAACGTGGCAGACAATGACTTCCTCAATCACAGCGCACCGACCGTGCAGGGCTGGGGTTACACGGTATTTGCCAAGGTGGTTGACGGCATGGACGTGGTCAACAAGATCAAGGCCGTACCAACCACCATGCGCGCCGGCCACCAGGACGTTCCCGCTGAAGATGTGATCATCGAACGCGCCGAACTCACCGAGTAAAGCCGCTACTGATGCGCTATCTGTTTATATCAGACCTGCATCTTGAAACCGAGCGCCCGGACATTACCCGGGCGTTTCTGCACTGTCTGGAGCAGCGTGCCCGCCACGTCGACGAGCTGTATATCCTCGGCGACTTCTTTGAGGTCTGGCTCGGCGACGACGACCCCAACCCCCTCGCCGCACAGATAATCCGCGTCCTTGCCGATCTGGCCGAGTCTGGTGTGAAAGTCTTCATCATGCATGGCAATCGCGACTTTCTGATTGGCAAGCGGTTTTGCCGCGCAGCACGTTGCACCTTGCTCCCCGATCCTTACGTGGCTGATCTCAACGGTGAACCTGTCCTGCTGATGCACGGCGATAGCCTGTGCGTGGACGATCTGGACTACATGAAGATGCGCCGTTTGCTGCGTAATCCGCTCAGTCTGTTTATCCTGCGCAATCTGTCACTCAAGCAGCGCCACCGGATCGGCCGCAAATTGCGCTCGGAAAGTCAGGCGCAGACCCGCCAGAAGCCCAGCGACATAACCGACGTCAACCTCGGCCAGGTAGCCAAAGTAATGCGCGCCCATCAGGTGCGCACATTGATTCACGGCCACACCCACCGGCCGGCTGTGCATAGTCTGATAATTGATGGCCAGCCGGCCGAACGAATCGTCCTGGGTGATTGGGACAGGGCCGGCTGGGTGCTGGAAGTGGATGAGGATGGCCGGCGGCTCGAAAGCTTTACGCTTTAGACATAGCCGCAGCGTGCCTGAGAGCCATGCAGCATCGGCCAGTATTGGCCATATGCTTCTGCCCATAAAGTCGCATTGTCAAAGCGCGCGAGTCCTATCTATGCATTGGAGCATGCCCTGCAGACTGTTATACTCGCGGGCTAAACGATCACGGAAGATCATTCACATAATCGATTCAAATCAGGCCTAGAGTAGGAGATACATAGTGGAACGCGAATTCATGGAGTTTGACGTTGTCATCGTAGGCGCCGGACCTTCTGGTCTTGCCGCCGCTTGTCGCATCAAGAAACAAGCCGCCGAAACTGGCCAGGAAGTCAGCGTTTGCGTTGTGGAAAAAGGCTCCGAAGTCGGCGCCCACATCCTCTCTGGCGCCGTATTTGAGCCGCGCGCTTTGGCCGAACTGTTTCCTGACTGGAAAGAGCTGGGTGCCCCTTTGAACACCCCCGTCACCCGTGACGACATCTACATGCTGACCAGCGCGGAGAAGTCCACCAAGTTGCCCGGCATGCTCGTTCCCAAGACCATGCACAACGAAGGCAACTACATTATCTCCCTCGCCAACCTGTGCCGCTGGCTGGCGCAACAGGCTGAAAACCTCGGCGTGGAAGTCTACCCGGGCTTTGCCGCCCAGGAAGCGCTGATCGATGAGAACGGCGTTGTCACCGGCATTCTGACCGGCGACCTGGGTGTTGACCGTGAAGGCAACCCAAAGGAAGGCTTCTATACCCCGGGCATGGAACTGCGTGCCAAATATACCCTGTTCGCCGAGGGCTGCCGCGGCCACATTGGCAAGCAGCTGATCAAGCGCTTCAACCTGGATTCCGATGCAGATGCCCAGCACTACGGAATCGGCATCAAGGAAATCTGGGATATCGATCCGGCCAAACACGAAGAAGGTCTGGTGGTGCACACCGCCGGCTGGCCGCTGGATATCAACAAAAGCGAGAATACCGGCGGTTCTTTTCTGTACCACATCGAGGGCAATCAGCTGGTCGTCGGCCTGATCGTCGATTTATCCTACAGCAACCCGCACCTGTCACCCTTCGATGAATTTCAGCGTTACAAGCATCACCCGGTGATCAAGCAGTATCTGGAAGGCGGCAAGCGTGTGTCCTACGGCGCCCGGGCCATTTGCAAAGGGGGTTTGAATTCACTGCCCAAGATGGTCTTCCCCGGCGGCGCGCTGATCGGTTGCGATCTGGGCACCTTGAACTTTGCCAAGATCAAGGGCAGCCACACCGCCATGAAGTCCGGCATGCTGGCCGCTGATGCCGTACTGGAAGCGCTCAAGGCCGGTCGTGAAGGCGGTGACGAGCTGACCGGTTACGTCGACAGCTTCAAATCCAGCTGGCTGTACGATGAGCTGTTTGGCTCGCGCAACTTCGGTCCGGCCATTCACAAGTTCGGCCCGCTGCTCGGTGGTGCGTTCAACTTTGTCGACCAGAACCTGTTCGGCGGCAAGATCCCGATGACCCTGCGTGATACCACGCCGGATTATGCCTGCATGAAAAAGGCTGCTGACGCACCGAAGATTGCCTATCCCCGGCCGGATGGCGTGATCAGCTTCGACAAGCTGTCCTCGGTATTTCTGTCCAATACCAACCACGAGGAAGATCAGCCGGTACACCTGACGCTCAAGGACCCGAGCATTCCGATCGGGACAAACCTGCCGCTGTACGACGAGCCTGCGCAGCGCTACTGCCCGGCCGGTGTGTACGAGATCGTCACCGCTGACAATGGCGACAAGCGCTTTCAGATCAATGCCCAGAACTGTGTGCACTGCAAGACCTGTGACATCAAGGATCCTTCGCAGAACATCAACTGGGTGGCACCTGAAGGCACCGGCGGGCCGAATTACCCTAATATGTAAAGGGCCAGCTGCAAGCGATAAGCTGCAAGTAAAACCCGGCTCGCAAAGAGCCGGGTTTTTTGTGTCTGGCAGGTACTGGGTCAGGATGCGGGTTGTCGATAATGGGTGAGCACGGCTCAACAAGTCAGCAGCACTCACCTTCCTGTGAAAACCCACGAATGCTCAGCTTGTAGCTTGTAGCTTGTAGCTTGTAGCTTGTAGCTTGTAGCTTGCCGCTTGCCGCTCGCAGCTACAGCAACATCGCCTCCTCTTCCCGGACCGGCAGCACATCCACCGCTACCGTCAGTTTGTGCTCACCACCGCCGGTCATCACGCCCTTGAGCGGTGTCACGTCAGCAAAATCCCGGCCCCAACCGAGCACGATATAGCGTTCGTCCGGCACGCAGCCGTTGGTAGGATCGATCTCCAGCCAGCCCCATCCCGGGATGAACACCGCCAGCCAGGCATGGGTCGCATCCGCACCGAGGAGCTTCTCCTGACCAGGCGGCGGCATGGTCTCCATATAGCCGCTGACATAGCGGGCTGCCAGGCCCAGAGAACGCAGGCAGCCGATCGCCAGATGGGCAAAGTCCTGACAGACACCGCGTCGACTGGCCAATACTTCCTTTAACGGGGTGGCGACCGTCGTGAAGTCCGGGTCGTAGACAAACTCGTTGAAAATGCGCTGGTTGAGGTCGAGAACCGCATCAAGCAGGTTACGCCCGGCAAAGAAGCTGGAGCTAGCATAGGCTGCCAGACTGTCATGCTGGCGAATAAAGGGTGAGTCGAGTAAAAACAGCCGCGCTTCCAGGCAGTCGCGATTGCTGTAGCGAATGTCGGCTGCTGTTTCGCGTACGGCCTGCTCCCAACCAATGGTTGAGAAAAAATCCTGCATGGGTCTGGGCCGCGTCTCGATCTCGCTGGTGACATTGATATGCAACTCTTCATGCAAGGATTCAAGTGAAAAATACACCACCCGATTGCCAAAAAAATCGATGCGCTCACGCATCCTCAGCGGCTTCGGCGCTATTTCCAGCTGGGCATTGGTGCACCACTGCCAGGGTAGGTCGCGCGGCAGCAGGCGCGCTTCGTTGTGGCTGAGACTGACCGGGCCGCTGTATTCGTACAGCGTACTGTGGCGTAACTGGTATTTCATCTGCCATGGCCCCGTTAGGAATGGTTGCTGTGTTGCATGGTGACCAACTGACGAGGCGGCTCAACATGACTGAAATGGCCGTGCGATATGGCGTTGGATAGCTCTGACATCGGCTCGATCAGTTGATCCAGTAGCTGAGTCAGTGCCTCGCGGGCCGCTTCGGAGTTCTCCAGATCAGCCAACATATTGATGTCTACCAGATGCAGCTTGCTGGTAGCCTCAATGATCAAACGCTTTTCCAGGTTGCGATAGGGCGAACTACCCTGGGTTGGCAAACGGGTGATTTGACGCTCCAGACGCTTGAGCATGTAGCCCACTGAGCGCGGATTGGTTTCATCGAACAGCAACAGGTCGAGAATCGCCGACGGATGCAGTTGTGAGCGGTAACGGCGACGATAGACGGTGAAGTTGTCCGTGGTGGAGAGCACCACTTCCCACAAGGGGATGCCGGGCTCGGTCGCCGTCAACAA
>JAWOGT010000224.1:0-3927 GCA_046496585.1 Halopseudomonas sp. | reverse complement strand
TGTTTTGCGCCGCGGCGGCGCATCCTTTCCGGGTCAGCCTGGACAACCTCAGTGGCGAAGCGACGGACTCCGGGCCGTTTCAGCGTGCAGTGCAGGCACAGGTGTTGCAATACCTGAATGCAGGACTCCCCGAGCGTCCGGCCCGCTTCGTTCAGGCGCTGACGCACGCCTATCGCGCGGGGCGAGCCGTGGAGCGCGAGGAGTTTGTCGCGGGTTGACCTGCCCGGCGAGCATGGCGGGTTACGCCGGCTCGCCGTGCCCAGTAGCTCGGCTCAGCTGCTGGCCATCAAGGCAGCCGAGGGTTCAAGGGTGCTGCCCAGCAGGCTCCGGTGCAGTCCTCGATAGGCTGAGGCCTGGGCCGTACGCCCGGCGGGTAGCAGAAAACCCATGACCGCATCGCGCGTTTGGCCCCAGGCATGTTTGTTTTCAGCGTCGAGAAAGTGACCGGCATTGGCGATGCGGGCAAACTCGCAGTTGTCTATCAAGCGTTCGAATTGCAGGGCATCGTTGGCACTGGTGTACTCGTCCAGTTCGCCATTGACGAACAGCATCGGGATATCGATGCACTCCGCGTCTTGCAGGTAACAATGGCTGTCCAGATGCAGGACCTGACTGACATGGGCGGCCATCTGCAGGTACTCATGCTCGTCCAGATTGCAGATGTGCCTGAAGTTGAAACGCTTGTACAGTGAAGGCAGGTGCTTGCCGATGGTGCTGTTGATCAGGTCGGCCACGCCGCGGCGGTCGCACTGGGAAAGTACTTGCACCCCGGACTCCAGATAGGCACGCATGGCCGGATTGATGACGGGTGAGAAGCCCATGATCACCGCCTTGCGTATGCTCGGTGGATTTTGCGCCAACGCCAGCAGTGACGATGCCCCGCCCCAGGAAAAAGACAGCAGATGATCAGCCTGGAAGTGCGCTATCAGGTCCAGTAGCAGACGCGCTTCCTGCGCCGCTGTCACGGGCTGCTCATGGCGGTTGTGCGCTTTTGACTGCCCGGCATAGGGCTGGTCGAACAACACGACATTGAAATCGCTCTGCAGAAAGCGCAGCGTCTGGGCGAAGGCCGTGGTCGTCGCCAGCGAGCCATTAACCAGTATGATGGTGCCACGCGCCGCCGGACTGGCATAGTACGCGGTATGAACGTTGAACAGCCCCTGGCTGTTGATCACTGCAGTCTGTGCATCCATGATCCCTGTCTCCCCTCATTGTGCCGGTCTGGGCGAGCAGCATCGAGCCGTCGCGCAAGTCAGGGCAGTAGGCCAGTAGGCCAAAAATAGTCGTTCCCCGGCAAGCAGATCGCTGGCCGTGGTGGTGGACATTATTGTTATGCACGGGTGAGAAGAATAATCAGCCGTATGCAATGGGTAGTTGCAGGTATTACGGCAGATACAGGCAGGTTCTTCAAAGTGGCACAAGTGCCGAAGTGCTATTAGAGTTGCTTTAGAAAGGCTTTGCGACTCATTGGTCACATTAAGACTTACGGGTTGAGTTAAGCAGTCGCAGATATTTCCTGCAAGAGGGAATATTCATATTACTGACAAATGGTCACGGAACCCCCTGAATGCACATCGTTGCGGACGAAAACATTCCCCTGCTGGATGGCTTTTTTGCCTCGCTGGGGCGCACTACCCGATTGCCTGGCCGACAGATAGCGCGGGCTGACCTACTCAATGCCGATGTCCTGTTGGTACGTTCAGTGTCGCGGGTGGATGCCGAGCTGCTGCAGGGCACTCCGGTGCGTTTTGTCGGTACCTGTACCATTGGTACCGATCATCTGGACCTGGCCTGGTTGGCCAGCGCTGGGATACGGGTAGCCAGTGCCCCGGGCTGTAATGCGCGCGGGGTGGTGGAGTATGTGCTCAGTTGCCTGCTGACTCTGGCCGAACGTACCGGACAGCCTTGGCAGGAGCGGGTGGTGGGTATTGTTGGCGTGGGGCAGGTGGGCAAGCGCCTGGCTGCGACGCTGAAGGCGCTGGGCGTGCGCACGCTGCTGTGCGATCCGCCGCGGGCACTGGCCGGCGAGCAGGGCTTTGTGGCGCTGGATGAGCTGCTGGCAGAAGCTGATGTGGTCAGTTGCCATGTGCCACTCAGCAGCGGCGGGGCCCATGCGACCCGGCACCTGCTGGACGAGCAGCGCTTGCGCGGCCTGCGCCAGGGCGCCTGGCTGATCAACAGCAGTCGTGGCCCGGTCATCGATGGCCAGGCACTGGAACGGTTGCTCGCCCGGCGCGACGATCTGCAAGTGGTTCTGGATGTGTGGGAGGCTGAGCCTTTGGTAAGCTTTGGGCTGGCAGCGCGTTGCGCATTGGCAACCCCGCATGTGGCTGGCTATAGCCTGGACGGCAAGTTGCGCGGGACTGAACAGATCTACCAGGCCCTGTGTGATTATCTGGGTGCGTCACGGCAGCATCGGTTGGCTGACCTGGCACCCTTGATGGGCAAGGCCAGGCTTGATCTGGCGGCATCGCCGCCGGCGGACTGGGCATTGCAAAAAGCGCTGCGCAACGTGTATGACGTGCGTGACGACGACGCCCGGATGCGGCGGATGTTGCAGGCGGCGCAAGCAACAGCAGACCCGGCTACGGCCTGCTGCGCTGGCTTCGATCGGTTACGCAAGGAGTACCCGCTACGCAGGGAGAATCCGTTGCTGACTATCGGGCTGGATGAGGATGCCTCCGCCGATCTCGGGCCACTGTTGCAGGCGGCTGGTTTCAGCCTGGCTCTGAGGGATAAGTGATTCAGGCCTGAGCTTGTTCCGCGAGCCGGCGTGGCTCCCATGCTGCGCAGGCCTGCTGAACCATGAGCTCGGTAATGGCGATTTCCCGTCCCTGTTCATCGATCACCCAGCCTCCGGTAAAATGCGTGGGATGACAGATGATGTGGGCCTGGGCTTGCTGGGTCTGGCGGGCGTGTAGGCTCATGGTGTTCTCCGTTGGGCTATCAGGTAATCAAAGCCGTGCTGGCGCTTCTCTGGCTTGTTCGCAGAATAGGTCACGGGTATGACGCGCATGTGACAGCCGGCGTAATGTGATGAGGATCTATGGCGCAGATATTTCGGTTGGGTTTGATCATCAATCCGCTCGCGGGGCTGGGCGGTCGTGCCGCGCTCAAGGGCTCGGACGGTGTTGCCGAGCAGGCCCTGGCAATGGGCGTGGAGCCCTTGGCGCAGCAGCGGGTGAAGGTCGCGCTGCAGGTGTTATGGCCGCTGCGTGAACAATTGCAGATAATCGCGGCGCCAGGCTTGATGGGCGCTGCACTGCTCGATGAGCTGGGTTTTGCCTATGAGGTCATAGGTGAACTCAGCGCTGAACAGACCCGCGCCGAAGATACCGAGCGATTGGCCGGGCAGATCCAGGCACGCGGTGTGGATCTGCTGTTATTTGCCGGCGGCGATGGTACCGCGCGCAATATCTGCAACAGTGCGCGCCCCGGACAACTGGTGCTGGGTATTCCTGCCGGGGTGAAGATTCACTCCGGTGTTTACGCGGTGAACCCCCGTGCAGCGGGAGAACTGGTCGCGCTGTTGGTCAAGGGCGAGCTGGTGCGCTTGGGTAGCGCAGAAGTGCGAGATATAGACGAAGCGGCGTTCCGCGAAGGTCAGGTGCGCACCCGGCATTTTGGTGAGCTGGCGATCCCTGAAGAAGGGCGTTTCGTGCAGCAGGTCAAACAGGGTGGCCGAGAGCAGGAGACGCTGGTACTCGACGATATCGCTGCTGGCTTGCAGGAGGAGGGTGAGCAGGTAACCTGGGTGCTTGGTCCAGGCTCGACCACGTTGGGCCTGCTGGAGGCCATGGGCCTGGAGGGAACGCTGCTGGGCGTGGATGTCATGCGAGCCGGCCAACTGATTGGCCTGGATGTGACCGAGCAGCAATTGTGGGCGCTGCTGCAGGATGCCGCACACGCGCGTATCCTGGTAACGGC
>JAWOGT010000203.1:0-2769 GCA_046496585.1 Halopseudomonas sp. | reverse complement strand
CCGGGGTATAGGTGTGCAGTGCCAGCGCATGAATACGCGACATCAAATCACCCAGCGAGCGATACACCGCCTGGTGCCGCTTGACTGCATTCAACCCGGCGAATTGCTGGCTGACTATAACCGCCTTGAAATGCGATTCCGAACCCGGCGGTACGCTGTGCATGTGACTTTCGTTGACCAGTTCAAGATGCTCAGGCGCCAGACTCTGCAAGGCCTGCTGTAATGCGTGTTGGGTTGGCGCGGTGGTGCTATTCATAGTATCTCTCCAGAAACAGATTACTCAGTGCGCAAGCCGCCAGTGTAACGCGGCGCGGGATATCAGCGCAGCTCGGCTTGCTGCTCTTCAACTTCTGCGCCCATCTGTTCAATCAGTGCCTGGATCTGCGGACCAACTGTCGTTTCTACCCGCTCCCGGCTGATCGCCATCGATTCACGGGTCAGATCCGGCAAATGCGCCATCAGCTTGCGCCCGACTGCGGACTCATAAAAGTCCGCCAATTGCTCGAATTCCTGCTCGCTGAACAGCGGCAGATACAGATCAATCAACTCGTCGCGCATCACCTCCCAGGCCAGGGTTTGATCCAGCTCGGCCCGGGCCCGTTGCTGGTATTTGCGCAGGATCGACTCGTACTGCATCGAGCCGCCCATTTGCGAGAACTGCGTAGTGAGCATGCGCGATACCTGCTGATACACAGGCGCGGTCATCTCGTCGGCGTTGGCCAACTTGAGAAAGCGCTCGGCACTGGCTCGGTGCGAGGCTTCATCCGCCTGCACCAGCGGCGCCGTAACCAGCAGTGCCATTAACAGCAGTCCGATTAATCGTGTCGAGCGCAATAGCCCGCAGGCAACTGAGCGGATCGAGCTTCGCATGGACTTTTCCCGCCTTCATGGGTCATAAGGGTCAAGGGCCTATAATGACAGCCTAAGACACCATATACCAACGCGGAGAGTCAGCATGAGCACACGTTCCGAATCCGACAGCATGGGTGCTATCGCTGTCCCGGCTGATCGCTACTGGGGTGCGCAGACCCAACGATCGCTGCAGCATTTTGCCATCGGCGAAGAACGCATTCCGCTGGCGGTCGTGCATGCATTAGGGCTAATCAAAAAGGCGGCGGCACGCACTAACCTCAAGCTCGAGCAATTGGATACCGCCACCGCGCAATTGATCGAACGCGCCGCCGACGAGGTTATCGATGGCCGGCTGGACGGGCATTTTCCGCTGTCGGTATGGCAAACCGGCAGCGGTACACAGAGCAATATGAACGCCAACGAGGTGATTGCCGGACGCGCCAACCAACTGGCCGGCGGTCAGCCTGGCGGCAAGGCGCCCGTGCATCCGAACGATCACGTCAATCGCTCACAAAGCTCCAACGATACCTTCCCTACTGCCATGCATATCGCCGCTGCAATGCAGACTCGCAAAGCGCTACTGCCTGCAGTCACGGCATTGCGTGACGAACTCGAGCGGCAGGCAAAAACACACGCCGGTCTGATCAAGATAGGCCGCACGCATATGATGGACGCGACGCCGGTCACCTTCGGCCAGGAACTCTCAGCGTTCACAACGCAACTGGATATGGGCCTGCAAGCAGTGCAACAGGCACTACCGGATGTGTATGCGCTAGCTCAGGGTGGCACCGCGGTGGGCACTGGGCTGAATACGCCGGCGGGCTTTGCCGAGGGTTTTGCCGAGGAGATAGCCCGGCTCACCGGCCAGCCGTTTACCAGTGCCGACAACAAGTTTGCCGCACTCAGTGGCCACGAGCCCCTGGTCCGGCTGCACAGCGGCTGCAAGCAACTGGCAGTCACCTTGATGAAGCTCGCCAATGACCTGCGCCTGCTCGGCAGCGGCCCGCGCGCAGGCTTTGCTGAAGTTCGGCTGCCGGCCAATGAGCCGGGCAGCTCGATCATGCCAGGCAAGGTCAATCCGACCCAGTGCGAAGCACTGTCAATGATCGCCTGTCAGGTCCAGGGCAATGATGTGACCTTGGGCATGGCCGCCAGTACAGGCCACCTGCAGCTGAACGTCTTCAAACCGGTGATCATCCATACGCTGCTGCAGTCTATCCGGCTGCTCAGCGATGGCTGCAACAGCTTTCGCGAACATTGCATCGAAGGCATGCAGCCCGATGCCCAGCGCATGCGCGAGCATCTGGACAACAGCCTGATGCTGGTGACGGCGCTGAATCCGGTGATCGGTTATGACAAGGCGGCAGACATTGCCAAGAAGGCCTACCAGGAAGGGATCACGCTAAAGGAGGCGGCACTGGCCCTGGGTTACCTGGACGCGGCCGAATTCGACCAGGCGGTGCGGCCGGAGGCCATGTTGGGCGAGCAAGGCTAACCTCAGGGGACGACGCCGGATCAAGACCCCGCCGGCGGCGGGGTCACTGCCAGCCGGCGCAGGCGGCGATTCTTCAGCTTCTGTATCAGGCTCGGCGCCAGCGCCACCAGCGCCGAGCCCACCACCACCATTAACGCCCCCAGATAAGCCAGGTTATTAAGTAACTCCGGCTGGACGATGCTCGGCCAGAGCATGGATCCCAGCGCGACCATGCTAAAGGTAAACAGGGGCGTGGTCGCGATGGTCGCGCTGACACGTGAAGCTTCCCAGTGCACCAGGGCTTCGGCAAAGGCACCATAGGCGATCAGGGTATTCAGACAACAGGCAACCAGCAGCCAGAACTGCAGGCCGGTCAACTCCAACACCGACAAGGGGTTGGTCAGCGGCAATAGCAGCAGCGAACAGGCCAGGTAAATCACCAT
>JAWOGT010000182.1:0-5285 GCA_046496585.1 Halopseudomonas sp. | reverse complement strand
TTGTGCACGGCATTGGATCGCCGGCGGAGCGTTGGGAGAAGGTCATCCACTTGCTGCGTATGGTCAGAAGCCGCGGCTGTCATTGACCACGATCGGCGTCTTGTTGATCTGCATGACGAAATCAAAGCCGCGCGCGAGGGTTGCATCGCTGGTCTGCTGACCGCGAATGATCTCCACCAGGGGCATCTTGTCCACCGGACTGAAGAAATGCAGACCGATAAACCTGTCCGGTTTGCTTGTCGCCGTAGCCAGTCCGGTAATCGGCAGCGTCGAGGTGTTGGAGGCGATAACCGCATCCGCTAGCGCATGCTGCTCAGCCGCCTGGGTGACCCTGGCCTTCAGTTCTCGATCCTCGAATACCGCTTCAATGATCAGATCACAGCCGGCGAAATCCGCCTCGTCAATGGTTGGCTGAATACGCGCAAGGAGCGCAGCGCGTTTTTCTGCTGTGATTTGCCCACCAGACAGCTTCTTGTCCAGCAGCCCGGCGGAATAGGCTTTGCCCTTTTCCGCCGCCTGAATGGAGATATCCTTGAGCACCACCTCAATGCCTGCGGCGGCGGCCACATAGGCGATGCCGGCACCCATCATGCCGGCACCCAGCACGCCCAGCTTGTGGGTGACCACCGTGTCGAACCCGGCAGGTCGCGAGCCACCGGCCTTGATCTGGTTAAGCTGAAACCAGAAGGTGCCGATCATGTTCTTGGCCACCTGGCCGGTGGCCAGCTCGGTAAAGTAGCGGGTCTCGATCACCTGTGCAGTATCGAAGTCGACTTGCGCGCCTTCCACCGCCGCGCAGAGGATTTTTTCCGGGGCCGGAAAGCAGCCCTGGGTTTTGCTGCGCAGCAGTGCGGGTGCCATCGGCAGCATCTGCGCCAGCGCTGGATGGCTTGGTGTGCCGCCAGGCAACTTGTAACCCTGGCAGTCCCAGGGCTGAACGGCGCCGGGGTTGGCCAGTATCCAGGCTCGCGCCTTGGCCAACAGGTCTTCTCGGCTGCTCGCCAACTGGTGGATCAGACCCGCCGCCAGGGCCTGTGCAGGCCGCAGTTGCTTGCCCTCGGCCAGATACGGCAGCGCCTTCTCCACGCCCAACAGGCGCACCATGCGCACAATGCCGCCGCCGCCCGGCAGCAAGCCCAGGGTCACTTCCGGCAGCCCCAGTTGCACATGAGGCTGATCCAGCGCAATACGGTAATGGCACGCCAGCGCCAGCTCCCAGCCACCGCCCAGGGCGGCGCCATTAATCGCCGCCACCACCGGCTTACCCAGGGTTTCCAGACGGCGCAGCTGCGCCTTCAGGTCCAGCACCATGTAGTAAAAGGTCTCGGCGTCGGCGGGGCTGACCTTGATCAGCTCGTTGAGATCGCCGCCAGCGAAGAAGGTTTTTTTCGCTGAGGTGACGATCACCCCGGCAATCTGCTCGCGCTCGGCTTCCAGGCGCGCAAGGGTGGCGGCCATCGCCTGGCGATAGGCCGCGTTCATGGTATTGGCACGCTGGCCGGGCATATCCAGGGTCAGCGTGACGATAGCGTCAGCGCTTTTCTGGTAATCAATAGCATCTGTCATGGTCGATTCCTGTCTGCTCACATCAAAGCCGCTCGATAATGGTGGCAATACCCATGCCGCCGCCGACACACAGCGTGGCCAGGCCATAGCGCAGCTGCCGGACTTCCAGTTCATCGAGCAGCGTGGCCAGAATGATGCAGCCGGTGGCGCCCAGTGGATGGCCCATGGCAATCGAGCCGCCGTTGACGTTGACCTTCTCTTCCGGCACCTGCATTTCTTTCATGAAGTGCATGACCACCGAGGCAAAAGCTTCATTGACCTCGAACAGGTCGATGTCGGCAATGCTCAGCCCGGCCCGGGCCAATGCCTTGCGCGTGGCGGGTGCAGGGCCGGTGAGCATGATGGTCGGATCGGTGCTGGTCACGGCGGTCGCCACTACCCGCGCCCTGGGCGTTAAGCCCAGTGCCCGGCCCTTGTCTGCAGAACCGATCAGCATGGCCACCGCCCCATCGACGATCCCCGAGCTATTGCCCGGTGTGTGCACATGCTGAATGCGTTCAACCTGCGGGTATTTACGCAGCGCAGCGGCGTCAAAACCCATTTGCCCCATCATCTCGAAACTGGGCTTCAGAGCGCCCAGGCCAGCGAGCGTGCTGTCAGCGCGGATAAACTCATCGTTATCCAGCAGTAGGATACCGTTCTGGTCGGTGACCGGTACCAGCGTACGGGCAAAGGCATTGCGGCTACGGGCGCTGGCAGCCTTCTGTTGCGAGCGCAACGCAAAGGCGTCGACATCCTCGCGACTGAAGCCGTCCAGCGTGGCGATCAAGTCCGCGCCTATGCCCTGGGGCACGAAGTGCGTGCGCAGATTGGTTTCCGGGTCCATTGCCCAGGCGCCACCATCCGAGCCCATGGGCACGCGTGACATGGATTCCACACCGCCCACCACCACCAGATCCTCGAAGCCCGAGCGTACTTTCATCGCGCCCAGATTGACCGCTTCCAGACCCGAGGCGCAGAAGCGATTGATCTGTACCCCGGCAACGCAATCGTCCCACTCGGCGACCAGCGCCGCGGTCTTGGCAATGTCTGCACCCTGATCACCGACCGGGGTCACGCAGCCCAGCACGATGTCATCCACCTGGCTGGTATCCAGATCCTGGCGTTGCTGCAGGCTGCGCAACAGGCCGGCCATCAGGTTGACCGGCTTGATGCTATACAGCGCTCCATCCTTTTTGCCCTTGCCGCGCGGGGTGCGCACGGCGTCGAAAATCAGTGCTTCGGTCATGGGGTTCTCCGTAATGACGACTGCTGACTACCCTACTCCTGACAGCCACGGCGACAATGACCAAAACGGTCAAAACGGCTGACAAAAGCGGCCTGGCCCTGGCTCGCAGGCAACACTCTTGCAGGGAACCATCATGCTAATGACACTGCCATGACAGAGTCATTCTAGTTGGCGACAATGTGACTCTTTCAAGTAGCCAATCCATCTAACGCAGACCGATGGAAAAGGCTATTCTGGAATTGAAGCGTCAGGTATTGAACGGGTAATCTTCTCCGCAGTCACAGACTGTAGGTAACGATTCGTCTGGATGACCTACAACAGCGCACAAGCCATTACCCGGCTGACGCCGCAGGCCTTACCAGGGTACCTGCCAACAATAATAAAAGGCGGTTATTATGAAAGAGCTGATCAAAACCCAGTTGCCCTACGTCGCTCTGGTATTCGTGGCTACCTGGCTATTGCTGATCTTCCCCAACATCACTTGATAGTGCCCAACAGAGCAGTTCTGGGTAATCAAGCGGTATAGGTAGGTTCAAGGGTATATAGGCAGGTTCAAGGTTATAATGACGGCGAACACATCGTCGGAGTTATCGTGAACGCATTATCGCCCCTTGCTCGCCTCAGCTGGTCCGCCGACGGGCAGCCGTTTTCGGAACAGTTCGACGATGTGTATTTCTCCAGCGAATCCGGCCTGGACGAAGCGCGGCATGTTTTTCTCCAACACAATCACCTGGCCGAACGTTGGACAGCGTTGCCGAAGGCCGGCCATTTCTGCATCGGCGAAATCGGATTCGGCACCGGGCGGAGTTTTCTTGCCGCCTGGCAGCTATGGGACCAGTGCGCGCCAGCCTCGGCCTTCCTGCACTTTGTCAGCACCGAGAAATACCCGCTGGCTGCCGCCGACCTGCAGCGTGCGCAGGCGCTGTGGCCCGAGCTGCGACCCTGGGCCGAGGCACTGCAAGCGCAATACACAGATCTGGCTCCCGGCTGGCAGCACTTTGTTCTGGCCCAGGGCCGCGTGACACTGACCCTGCTGGTCGGCGAGATGCTCGACACCCTGCCGCAACTGGATGCCCACGTCGACGCCTGGTTCCTGGACGGCTTCGCACCCGCCAAAAACCCGCAAATGTGGCAACCTGCGCTGTACCAGCAGATGGCCCGGCTCTCGCAGCCGGGCACCACAGTGTCAACCTTTACCAGCGTCGGCGAGGTCCGGGACGGGCTGGTGGAGGCCGGCTTTCGCATGCGCAAGGTTCTCGGACACCAACATAAACGCCATATGCTGGCCGGGGAGTTGCAGCAACCGGCCTTACCGACATGGACCGCGCCCTGGTTTATCCGCCCCGCAGCAGCCCAAGTGCCGCGCACCGCGATGATCATCGGCGCCGGCCTGGCTGGATGCTGCAGCGCCTTTGCCCTGGCCCGGCGCGGCTGGCAGGTGACCGTGATCGAACGTCATCACGCTGCCGCCCAGGAAGCGTCCGGCAACCCGCAGGGCATTCTGTATTGCAAGCTATCCCCCCATCAAACGCCGCTTTCGCGCTTTATCCAGAGCAGTTATGCCTACAGCCTCCGGCTACTGCACGAGGCTTTACCCCAGGGCGAAGGCCACTGGGACGCCTGCGGCGTGCTGCAACTGGCGGCTACCGCCAAAGAATCAGCGCGCCAGCAGCAACTTGCTGGCGGCGGTTACCCGCGCCGCTTTCTGCACAGTGTCGATGCGCACCAGGCCAGCCAGATTGCCGGCGTCAATATCGACCACCCCGGGCTGTTTTTCCCCGAGGGTGGCTGGGTCAACCCGCCGGCGCTGTGCACTGCCTTGTTGCAGCACCCGGCGATCACCCTGAAAATCCACAGTGACGCCCTGGATCTGCAGTATCACGCCGACCAATGGACTGCGCGGGATGCTGCCGGGCAGGCGCTCGCCCAAGCGCAGGTGACGATCATTTGCAGTGCCGCGGACAGCCAGGGCTTTGCGCAAACAGCCCATCTGCCGCTCAAGGCCATACGCGGGCAGATTACCCAGTTGCCGGCTACCCGGCAGAGTGTGCATCTGCGCAGCGTGCTCTGCGCCGAGGGCTATATTTCCCCGGCACGGCAAGGCGAGCACCATCTGGGCGCCAGCTTCCGATTTGATCGGCATGACACACAACCCAGCGTAGAGGAGAACCAAAGCAATCTGGCCCTGCTCGACAGCCTGTCGTCGAGCCTCGCCAGCGCGCTGCAGCGCGACCAGTTGGATGCGTCTACATTAAAGGCCAGGGCAGCTTTGCGCTGCACTACGCCGGACTATCTGCCGTTAATTGGACCGGTAGTAGATGCCGCCGACTTCCGTCGCCACTACGCGGTACTCGGCAAAGACGCATCCAAGCAGCCCAGCGTGGCGTCGCCCTGGCTGCCCGGGCTGTTTATCAATGCCGCGCATGGCTCCCGCGGGCTGATCAGCTGTCCATTGAGCGGCGAACTGATCGCCGCCCTGATCACCGGCGAA
>JAWOGT010000399.1:0-4273 GCA_046496585.1 Halopseudomonas sp. | reverse complement strand
CAAGGTCGCACCCGCCCATCCCTCGGGCGACTTCCTACAAGCATTGCTTCACTTTTCCGCCGACAAAACCGATCCGGCAATCGAGGCCACACTCAAGAACCTGAAAGCACAGCCAGACAATGTCCCGGCTTACCTGTTGCTGGGCATCCTGCAATACAACAAGAAATCCTATGGCCAGGCCGCCAAGACACTCAGTACCTACCTGCAGGTGGTACCGGGCAACATGGATGCACGCAAGGTTCTTGCGGCGACCTACCTCAAGATGGGCGAGCCGGAGCAAACCCTGGCACTGCTTCGGCCTCTGCTGGCAGTCAAAACGGATGACCCCCAACTTTTCGCGATTGCCGCGGAAGCCTATATGGCGCTCAAGGAACCCGGCACCGCGACCGGCCTGTTCGAAAAAGCCTCCGATCTCGTGCCCGCCAGCGCGACCCTTCAAACCCAGCTGGCAGTGAGCCGCATGGCCACCGGAGATACAGCCCAGGCCATTGAAGACCTGGAACGCGCCTCCCGAACCGATTCGGCAGAACACCAATCCAGTTTTGTCCTTGCGTTGCATTACCTGCGCGAGAACCAGCCGGACAAGGCCCTGGAAACGCTTGAAGACCTCGAGAAAAAGCTTCCCAACGACCCGACGTTGCACAACATGAAGGGGGCTGCCTATGGCAGCAAGAAGGACATTGCCAACGCTCGCAGGAGTTTCGAAAAGGCCTTAGCCATCGCACCGAATTACTTCTCCGCCGCCCACAATCTTGCCCGACTGGACCTGATCCAGAACAAACCTGCCGATGCCCGCAAACGCTACGAAGCCATTCTCAAGGTGGAAAGCAAGAATGTCCGGGCGATGGTCGCACTGGCTGAACTGGCAGAGAAGGAAGGCAAAACTGAGGAATACCTGTCCTGGCTCGACAAGGCAGTAAAGGCCGATCCCAGTGCCATCCAGCCCAGACAGTTGCTCGCCCGTTATTACGTCGAGCAGAAGCAGGGGGACAAGGCACTTGCATTGGCACGCGAAGCCAACGCAGCCAATCCTGACTCGCCGGCGGCATTGAGCCTGCTCGGCAAGACCCAGTTGTCGATCGGCCAGAATGAGAACGCGCTGGTCAGTTTCACCCGTCTAGTACAACAGAATCCCACTTCCGCCGACGCCCACTACCACCTTGGGCTCGTCCAACGCAACCTGAACCGCACCGATGCGGCACGTGCCTCGCTGCAAAAGGCGCTCGAGCTTCAGCCGACTTATCTTCCCGCGCAGGAAACCCTGATCGCACTTGAAATCGCCTCCGGCCGCACCGATGCAGCCCTGCGCACCGCCGCTGTCGTCCAGGCACAGCAACCGAAATCGCCTCTCGGCGCAAGCCTTGAAGGCGACATTCATCTGGCTGCGAAAAACTATTCCAAGGCCGCCCAGGCTTTCGAACGGGCCAGCGCTCTGAGCTCGAGCAACACGCTGACAATCAAGCGGCATCAGGCGCTGGCGCTGGCGGGCGATGACAAGGCTGCCGACGCTGTGACCAGGCAATGGCTGGCCAAACATCCGGACGACCTTTTCGTACGTGCCTATCTATCGCGCCACTATCTGCTCAGCGGGCGAGACCAGGAAGCCATCGCCGCCCATGAATGGCTGCTGAAAAAGGCGCCGCGCGACGACAGACTGCTGAACAACCTGGCCTGGCTTTACCAGAAAACCGGCGATGCCCGCGCATTGCCAACCGCCGAGGCCGCCTACAAACTCGCACCCGAAAGCCCTGCCATCCAGGGTACTCTGGGATGGCTTCTGGTCCAGAATGGAAAAGATGCGCAACGTGGCCTCGACCTGCTGACCAAGGCCGCGGCCGGCAGCGACAGCCAGACCGTCCGCTATTACTATGCGGCGGCCCTGGCAAAGACCGGGGACAAGGCAAAAGCACGACAGGAACTGGAGCGCCTGCTCAAATCAGACAAGCCATTTTCCGAGAGGGCGCAAGCCGAAAGCTTGCTGAAATCACTCTAGCAAGCCTTCTAAATCGCGCGAGCACTGCGCAGCGCGAGCCCTCCAGATCAGGCTTCAGCGGCATCCTTGAGCTTGCGTGCGGGGATGCCGCCCCACAATTCGCCGGGCGGAATCAAGGTATTGGGTGGCACCACAGCCCCGGCAGCGACGATCGCGCCCTCGCCAATCCGCACGCCCGACATCACCACCACGTTCACCCCCACCGTCGCCCGCGCGCCGATTTCCACCGGATCGAGCACCAGCGTGCCGCTGGTAATGGTATGGGCAGTGATGACCGAATCCTGGCCGACAATGGCCTCATCCCCGATATTGATGAACTGCGGATCGACCAGACGGCCACCCAGGGCGATGTCCTTGCCGATGCCAGCGCCGAACAGCTTGGCGACCAGGGGCTTGGCGAATACCGTGGTGAACGGCAGCAGCGCGCCGCGGCCGAACTCGTACACCACGGTGAACAGCTTCCACCAGCGGAACAAGGGATCACCCATTGGGTAAGTGCCCGGGCGCACCAGCCCAGCCGACACGATCAAACGACAGCAAACCGCTGATGCCAGCCCGAAAACCAGCAGAAACAGCAGCAGATCCACCAGTACATGATAGGCGCCAAAAGTGCCACGGGTGAATCCCCATGCCCCCAGTGCCGCTATGCCCAAGGCCATCGCGGCCAGCAAAGTCAGGACGATGGCCGATAGCAGGAAATCGAATGGTTCGGTCTTCATGCACCCTCCCGAAAATCATTTCACCGCAGTTTAATGCGGGTGGAATGGCGTAGCCATGGGGGACCTGCCGATAAAAAAACGCCCCATCGCAAGATGGGGCGTTTTCGGAGCAAAACGGAGTTCTATCTATCAGGCTTTGCTTTTGCGACGGCCAGCGAAACCGGCTGCCAGCAAGCCCATACCCATCAGCGCGAGGACACCGGGCTCGGGGATGGTGGTGATGCTACCCAAGCGCAGATCGATGTCGAAAGCAGAAGCTTGTGAACCAAATCCAGTGTTCAGAACAAGACGCAGGGCACCCAAATTCGTCAGATCAACACCGGTACCAACACAGGTAACCGAGTTAACACCGTCAACCACACCTGGGCCAAGGCCGCAAGCGTAGAAGCCGTCAAACGAGATCGTGGAGAGTACCGGCCCGGTACCAGACTTCACTTCCGTAGCAGCAAAGCTGATGACGGTATAGTTGTCAGCGTCGGTGTAAGCCCAAACTTCGAAATTCCAGTCGGCATCGGAACTGATCGTTTCCACCAGGAAGGCATTCAGCGTGCCACCCATGGTCAGGTCAACATTATTCAGACCAGTCGCGTCCAGGTCTGCAGAACCATCATCACCATCCCACTGGACTTCGGCGATGCTCTTGGAACCCGTATCGTTGCTATATGCGAGTCGGCCACTTGACACCCCAAGACGGGCATTGATATCCGGATCGGTAGTCCCGTCCTGCGCGATCTGATTGATGATCAGGTCACGCTCACCCCCAAGAATATCGTCACCAGCCGTCGAAACTGAACTCCAGGCAAAAACCGTGTCATCGGCACTGTTGTCGGTAATTTGGGCCTGATCTGTACTGAACAAATCGATAATGATTTCAGCCTTGGCGCCCATGCTCAGCGAAAGTGCTGCTGCGATAGCTGCCACTTTGAATGTTGCGTTCATGTTTTGCTCCTTAAATAATTTACGCATCAAAATATTTAGATCAAGTGCATGCCAGCTCGATTGGTCACATCTGGCTTACGCCTGGATATAAGCGACGTTCATGCCAGCTTACCCGCGTACTATTATTTTGCTTAATATTCATGTGGTTACATAACCCCGCCCTGAAACCAACAAATTCCGAACAAGCCCGGTGTAAAAAATTCCGACAATGCGGCCGCCTAAATCCGCCACCAAACCAGAATTGCCGTTATCCACAGGTTCCCCATCGGATTGGCAAGTCAAATCGCCAATTTCGGATTTGGCTTACGTCCTGGCAGGGGTTCAGGGGCCCATTCAGGCCGCAGTTTCTCCCGATCCCTACAGCGGTACCCTGCATATCCCTTACTGATGGTCGGGTTGCCTGACCGCGATGAGTCTCGACACGCGCGCACTGTAAGATTTTTCGACAATCGCCTCGAACCCCGGGATGGGGCTTGCCTACAACCGGCCTGCTCAATCCTTCCTCGGGTGCCGAAGCATGTCATCCACGATCTCCCGGAATGCCTGGGTGGAATCAAGCTGCGACAGAATCTTACCGATACGGCTGGCTGCCTGCGCGCAGGGCGGCTCATCCAACAGCCTG